>JBEIFO010000024.1:0-14457 GCA_040382375.1 Crocinitomicaceae bacterium | reverse complement strand
TGCGCGGCAATCTTCGGACGGCGAAGACGCCTCTTGGAATGCCGTTTGGGATTGTAAAACAAAGATTGTTAAAGATGGTTGGATTGCAGAATTTAAGATTCCTTATGCTGCTTTGCGTTTCCCGAATCTGCCTGAACAGCATTGGCATGTGAATTTCGTTCGTGAAATTAGAAGAACACGTATTCAAGCAAATTGGAGTTTCGTAGATCCTGCAGGTGCTGGTTTCTTAGCTCAAATGGGACATTTGAAAGGGATAAAGGGAATTGTTCCACCGAAGCGTATTTTCTTCTATCCTTATATTTCAACATACAGCAAGAAGGAGCAGTCGGGTTCAAACGAATTTGCTTACAACGCTGGTATGGATTTGAAAATTGGCTTGAATGAAGCTTATACGCTAGATGCAACCCTTATTCCAGACTTTGGTCAAACCATTAGTGATCAATTGATATTGAATCTAACTCCTTATGAAATTCAGTTTCAGGACAATCGACCCTTTTTTAACGAAGGTTTAGAGCTATATCAACGTGGAGAGATTTTTTATTCTCGAAGAATTGGTGATACTCCTTTTGATTACTACACCGTAGATTCGAAGAGGAGAGAGAACGAAGTGTTAATTTCTAATCCTTCACAACAACGCGTCATAAACAGCACTAAAATTGGTGGTCGAAATTCAAAAGGGTTGGCCATAGGTTTTCTGAATAGTTTAACAGCTGAGAGCTATGCCGAGTTTCGAGATACCATTACAGGGAAGTCACGAACAGAGCTAACAAATCCGATTACGAATTCAAATGTTTTTGTCGTTGATCAAAATCTACCAAACAACTCGTTTGTCTCTTTTACGAATACAAATTTGACGCGGTCAGGAAAGGCTTATGACGCCAATGTAAGCTCGATGGAAGGCACTTTTAGAAATAAGAAAAACACCTATGAATTGCATGTTCATGGCTCTTACTCAATGAAGAATGGCTTGAATCAGTATAACGAATCTCCAAGTAATAAAAGCGGTGGAATGGGGGAAGTGAAGTTTTCGAAAGTGAGCGGTAACTTTAATTTTCAATTGCTGCACTACACTGAAAGCAATACCTTCGACCCGAATGATCTCGGTTTTCTGCAGGCGAACAATGAACAAGTCAATTCCGGAACAGTAGGTTATTCCATATACAAGCCCTTTTGGAAATTGAACAAAGCATGGACGAATTTCTCTTATTCTCGTTCAAACCTTTACTTGCCTAGAACTTTTACTTCAAATTATATTGAAGGAGAATTCACCGCCATCACAAAAAAATTCCTATACATAAGTCTGAATTACGACGCTGCACCTACCCGAGGTTATGATTTCTTTGAACCGCGTGTTGACGGAATGAAATTTCAAACTTACAAGTACTTTCGCGGGGGTGCGTATATAAGTTCCGATTACCGTAAGCGTTTGGCTATTGATGCTGGAACAGGCTTTGGGACTTATGAAAATGACGGCAGATATGTATTCAATTGGAGAATTTCTCCGCGTTTCCGTTTGAACGACAAATGGATGTTCACTTATGTTTATAGCAAACAGCAACATTTCAATGACTTAGGGTTTGCAACGTTTGATGAATTGAATGCTGACGCCCCTGTGTTTGGAAGACGCGATGCGATTTCACACACCAATGTGCTAACCGTTGCCTTCGCATTTGATCCCGTGAATAGCATGAACGTTCGCTTCCGTCACTATTGGGGATATTCGAGGTATCACGAATTTTTCGGGTTGAAGGAAGATGGCACATTGGGTTCTACTGCCTATACCGGTGTCAACAACGAAACCAACGATTTCTCAGCTGCAAACAGAGATTTCAATTCATTAACCGTTGATCTTTTCTATAAATGGATCTTCCGTCCCGGAAGCGAAATGATTTTCGCATGGAAGTATGCGATTATCCATGAAGACAATCAAATTCAGGCGAATCTGCTTTCCGATTTCAATCAAACCACTCAAATGCCTTTCAGCAATTCGGTTTCTATTCGAATGATATACTTCCTCGATTACCGCATGCTTTCCAAGAACAAAGGAGAAGGGGTGTACAAGTATCAGTAATTTCTATTAATTTTATTGGTGCAACCCTTTTTAAGGGGGAGTTGTCTATGCTATAACAATGGAAGAAAAGACTCTCATACAATCTTGTATTCGCGGCGACAAGTCGGCGCAGCACTTGTTGTACAAGAAGTTTTCTTCGTTGGTGTTTGGAATTTGCCTTCGTTACGCGAAGAATAGAATGGAGGCAGAGGATTCCATGCAAGAAGCTTTTGTTAAAATTTACAATCACCTGAAAGACTATCAATCTGCTGGAAGTTTCGAAGGTTGGGTTCGCAGAATTGCAGTGAACACAGCAATAACAGGATATAGAAAAAACTTGCGCGGAAGGCTGGAAGATGAAATTGATGACCGCTCCGAATACGCAAGTAGTTTGGTAGAGCACCACGATGTAGACTACACAATGGAAGAGCTAATGATTTGTGTTCAGGCACTTCCAAGCGGATATCGCACAGTATTCAACTTGTATGCGGTGGAAGGATACAAGCACAAAGAAATTGCAGAGATGCTGGAAATAGATGTGAACACGTCGAAGTCACAGTTCTCTCGCGCAAAAGGACATTTACAGAAGGCGTTGCTCGATTTGAGTGCGCAGAAAATACCAGTAGAATTATAAGTATATGGAAAATTTGATGAACAAAGTCGCGAATGACTTACAGAATTACGCTCCGCAAGCTCCATCTGGAATGGAAGATCGTATTCAAAAAGCTCTGAATAAGAAGAAGTCTTTTTGGAGTTTTTCTTGGTACACCATGAACGTGTATGTTGTCGCATTAATTGGTGCAGGTGTGTTGGCTTTGGTCTTTTCGAATCGAAGCGAGATCGTTGCTGTTGCGCAAAATTCAGCCCCTGCTGCAACAGAAGTAAAAGCAATTTCTCCGGTTGTTGCTGATGCGAATAGCCATGTGATTTTGAATGCAGAGAAGGAATCGAAATCGGCTTCAGCAAAAACGATCAGACGATCAAAGATTGTTCAAGGAGAAACTAGCGTTTCGGCCTTGGTGGTAGAAAATTGTCAAAGCACTCCTATTGTCGAGCCAGTTATTGTTGAGGTAGCGGAATCTGTTGAAGTTCAGAGAATGCCAGAGGAAATTCAAGTTCCGTACCCGAAGAAAGAGGTTGTTAAGGCGAAAGGTAGATCTCTGAAATTGACAAGACTTACCGGGAAGTGAATCCGTACATTCGCGACACCATGCGATATTTTAGCTTAATAAGTTTGTTTGTTATCATAGCCCAAGTCTCTTGGGCTATTGTTGTTTCAGATACGCTTATTATTGATGGCGAAGTGATATACATAGAGGAACGGAATTCGCCATTGACAGATTCGCTCAATCAAGCAAGAAGGAATGACTTCAAGGAAAAGCGAAAAGCACCAGTTTGGGGATTCGATGGCGGTTACGGAATGCAGATGACTGATTTTTCTATTTCGAACCAAGTTTACCCAGAGTTGACAAGTGTGAAAGAGTTTCTTGGAATTTCGAACAAAACAGTTTATCACTCAAATCTCGCTTTAGGAGCATATTTCAGAGTGCATAAAAACATTGAGATTGGAGTTTCTGTTTTGAGGTCGAATGGCACAACGAGTGAATCGAATGCATTGGTATACAACACGAGTAACACTGTTTCATTTTTCACTAGCGAAAATCAAATTGAACAAGTTTTTCAGACAGAGGTTCAACCCGGTGTTTTTGAATTGGACACCGTGAGTCTTTCTGCGTTCACGCAAACGTTCAGTTTAAGTTCGCTTCAAGTGCCTCTGAAATTCCGCTTCTATGTGAATGATTTTACTGCTAAATCGAAATGGAGAGCATTCGGAGAAATCTCTCCGATCTACCGTTCGTTTAAGTTGAAAAACACCGGTGAGAATTCCAATCAAATGCTTTTCATGAATTCTGCTGGTAGTTTTGTAAATGCAAATCTTAGCAATCAGAGTTGGAATCAGTTTGGTGTATTGGTCGGAGTGGGTTCAGAGTTTCATTTAACGAAAAAAATAAATGCATTTGTACAAGCGAACTGGAGCTTTCCTCCCGTAAATAAAGTGAGTGAATCAGGTGTGAATTTTCGCACGCAATACAGTAACTTATTTCTTGGATTTCGAATTCTCATGAACGATGGAAAATAAATTCGTGGCTTTGACTTATATTCGTGTTATGCGTCATTACATAGTTCTAATTCTTTTAGTTGCTTCGTTTGTTGCGAAAGCACAATTTCCAAATCCGAGTTTCGAGCAAAACACCGCTACGCCTCAGTTATTGGGCGAATGGAATAAAATCGTCGGATGGAATAACGCAGGAAGCGACGTTGCAGGTCCTGACTATTATAAAGTTGGGGCGAGTAGTGCTTGTGATTTGCCTGAAACACCTTTTGGTTTATTGAATGCAAACAACGGAAACGCAATGGTTGGTATAACCATGTGTGGTAGAAATTTCACAAATAGAAGAACCTATCTGCAATGCCAGCTTCAGGCACCTCTAGTTAGAGGGAAGAAGTATAAAATTTCGTTTTATTTGGCGAATGGAAAATCAACTTCAACCAGTAATGCTGGTCTAGCTATTGACCATATAGGTGTTTATTTATCGACATTTGCGCCTGTTCAAACAGGTTTCGATCCGCTTTATTTTTCTCCTCAGTTTGCAATTGACAGCGTCTTTTATTCAGAAACATGGAAGAAAATTAGTTTCGAATACATGCCTTTAATTGATGACGAGAAATTCTTTACACTTGGAGTTTTTGGTTCTGATTCAGAGCGTGAAATTGTTATTGAAGGTTCCGGGAATCCAGAAGTTGGATATTATTTCGTGGATAATTTTTCTTGCATTGAACTAGATGGTGACAATGTTCCCGATGAAAATGTAATAGACAAAGGACCTGCTCCTGCGAAAGTAAACTATGTGTTTGTCCCGAATTCGTTCACCCCGAATGGCGATGGTCAGAACGATGTGTTCATGCCTGTTGGTGAAAGTGGAAACATTGTTAGCGTTGAAGTCTTTTCGCGTTGGGGAGAGGTGCTCTTCCAATCCAAAAATGTCCCGAACCCAATGTGGGACGGCACGAACGGTAAAACCGCTTGCCCAGATGGAACATACTTTTATGTTGTGAAGTATAGAATCCCTAAGACAGGAGAAGAGGGAAGTCAGTCTGGCTATGTTACACTTATGCGCTAGTAGCAGTACCTTCGTGCCATGAAGGTTATTCAAGAAATCCCGCTCAAAGTTTCTCCGTTGGTTCTAGATTTATTGAATCAAGATGAAAATGTACGACCGTTCATTTCGGATTTTTTCACGAAAGAAAATTGTATTTCTGCAGCGGGCAATAGATCATTTTCAAATGAGAAAAGGACTGTTTTGTCGGCCCAATTAATTCAGCAATATCAGCAGCTTTTTTTATCTGATAAGTTGAAGAAGAATATTCAGTCGCTTCTTTCAGAAAACACGTTCACGGTTGTAACTGGACACCAGATTTGTGCCGCCGGAGGACCACTCTATCTGATTTACAAATTATTCACGGCCATTCGAATTACCCAAGAGTTGAATGCTTCACAAAGTGAATTTCATTTTGTTCCTGCGTATTGGATGGCAACAGAAGACCACGATATTGAGGAGATTCGTCACTTCCATTTGGGAAATGAAAAAGTTGAACTCGCAACGGAATTCGAAGGAATTGCAGGTGAACTTCCAACAGAAGAATTTCTTTCTTGGTTGAATGAAAAAAGAGCTGAAGGAAAATTCAATGAAATCGGATTAAGTGAATTATTCATTCAAGCATATTCGAAAAATAACTTTGCTGAAGCCACACGCTATTGGGTAAATGAATTGCTGGGTGAATACGGTGTTGTATGTATTGATGGAAATGACCGATCGTTGAAAGAATTAGCAAGCGGTCTATTCGAAAAGGAAATTCAAAATCAATTTATTTTTTCGGAAGTGTCGAAAACAAATGCGGCTTTGGAAAATTCGGGATACAATCCGAACATTCAACCGAGAGAATTTAATTTATTTTGGTTGAAGGAAAACGGTGAGTTGAAAATCCGAAAGCGTATCGATAATAACGGTGCGCAGTTTCAAACGAGTGACCACGAAAGGTACTTCACGAAGCAGGAGTTGAACGGAATTTCAGACGAGTTGAGTCCGAATGTATTGTTACGACCGCTTTATCAAGAGACTATTCTTCCGAATATAGCCTACATCGGCGGACCTTCAGAATTGGGCTATTGGCTTCAATTGAAGAACGCTTTTCAAGCAGCGAATCTTCAAATGCCACTTTTGGTTCATCGAATTTCAATGACCCTTGTTCGAAAAAGAGATATTGAATTCGTTTCGAAAAACGAATTAGATATGTCGGAATTGATTCAGGAAAAATTGCACGATGCGCAGAAGAAAATGTTGGGTGCAATGAATGTGAAATCTTTTGAAAATGAAATTGCATTGACTTCAAAAAACTTCGATGATGTACGTAGTTATATTTCTGAAATAGACGCCTCGTTAGTCGGTTGGTTAAACGCGGAAGAAAAAAAACAAATGGATCAATGGGGAAACATTGAACAAAAAATAAAGAAGGCAATTAAATCAAAGGAAGAAGTGAAATTCAATCAACTTGAAAAATTCTTTGCGTTTACTCAACCAAATCAGATTCAACAAGAGCGCGTGTTTTCACTTTTGTACGCAGCTGAAATTTTAGGATGGAAGGAAATGAATGAATTGTTGGAGCAAATAGATCCTTTCAAGCATTCAAGTACAATTGCAGGATAATCGCTGCGCTTACTTTATCTAAGTTTTCTTTTTTCTGACGTTGGCTTTTGCGCATACCCCCTTGGTAAAGCGCTTCCGCTGCGAGTTGGCTGGTATTTCTCTCGTCAATTCGAACCAATTCAATCAACGGAAATTGTTTCTTCAACCAATCTGCGAATTCGTTTTGCTTTATCGTGATCGGTGCTTCTGTATCATCGGCATGTCTGGCTTCACCCAAAACCAATGTGGTTATTTTCTCTTTCGGAACAAGCAGAATCAAATGCGCTTTTAGTTTGTCAGTTGGAATTGTTTCCAAAGGAGAAGCGACAATACGAAGACTGTCTGTAATGGCAAGCCCTGTTCTTTTTTCACCGTAATCTATTCCCAAGGCCTTTGACATGTTTTCGCTTATTTTTGACGAAATTATAGTAAAAGCATGATACAGCACAAAGAGACTATCGAATTAGCCTGGGAGAATAGAGAATTGTTGAAGAATGAAAACACAGGCGCTGCCATTCGTGAGATTATTGAAGCGTTAGATAAAGGGAAATTGAGAGTGGCAGAGCCGTTGGAAAATGGCAACTGGCAAGTGAACGATTGGGTGAAGAAAGCTGTGATTATGTATTTTCCTATTCAAGAAATGAAAACGATAGAAGTAGGTCCTTTTGAATTTCACGATAAAATGGAATTGAAAAAAGACTACGCTGCGCAAGGCGTTCGCGTCGTTCCTCACGCTGTTGCCCGTTACGGTGCGCATTTGGAAGCAGGCGTTATCATGATGCCTTCCTACGTGAATATTGGAGCGTACGTGGGTGCAGGCACAATGGTCGACACGTGGGCTACTGTTGGTTCATGTGCACAGATTGGAAAGAACGTTCACTTAAGCGGTGGTGTTGGAATAGGTGGAGTATTGGAGCCTGTTCAAGCGGCTCCCGTGATAATTGAGGACGATTGTTTCATTGGTTCGCGTTGTATTGTTGTGGAAGGTGTAAGAGTGAGAAAGGAAGCAGTCCTTGGCGCGAATGTGGTTCTTACACAATCAACGAAAATTATTGATGTAACTGGAATAGAGCCTGTCATATATACCGGCGAAGTTCCTGAGCGTTCAGTCGTTATTCCAGGGAGCTATTCGAAGCAGTTTCCTGCAGGAGAATACCAAGTGCCTTGCGCGTTGATCATAGGCAAAAGAAAAGAAAGTACCGATTTGAAAACTTCACTCAACGCGGCATTGCGCGAGCACAATGTTGCTGTGTAATTTTAAAGTATAATGAAAAAAGTTTTAATCACCTTATTCATTGCATTGCAGGTGTTCGCAATGACAGCCCAGAAATCTGCAATAGACAAAGTGGCCAACGCTGCTTGCGATTGCATAAACAATTCTGAGCTTGATGAGAGTATGACTCAACAAGATGCTGAACTTTTCCTCGGCCAATGCATGGCTCCTTCAATAATGGAGAACATGGAGGCGCTCATGAAGGAAATGAAATTAAAGGAATTCAATCAAGAAAGCGGTTACCAAATAGGAATTGAAGTTGGGAAAAAGTTATACGCATTCTGTCCTAAATTCATCGAGTTGTCTTTGATTATGGCGCGAAACGCCAATGAAGAAGTTCCTTTGGAAGAGTCCTATGATGAATCCGAATCTGATTCAGAATTGGAGAGCGAATTCGTTGAAGAAGACGCTGAATTAGTTGTGATTCAAGGTCGTTTCGTGCGAGAAGAAGGAGGAGCTCAACGTTACATTGTGTTGAGTGTAGATGGGGTTGAAGAAAAGTTTCTTTGGTTGTATTGGTTTGACGGTGCAGATGATCTTTTGGCTGATCCTTCATTTTACTTGAACCGCGAAGTATATGTCGAATACGTAGATCTAGATATGTTCGATGGGATTTCAAGATCCTATGTTCCAGTTAAAGTATTGGTCAGCCTTTTAGGAAACGAATAAGCATGAAATTTCTCATTATTCAAACAGCGTTCATTGGCGATGTGGTTCTAGCAACCCCAATGGCCGAGGCATTGGCGCAATTGGATAAAGCAGAAATTCATTTTTTAGTTCGAAAGGGAAACGAATCTTTGCTTGAAAACAATCCGTTCATTGATCGGGTTTGGATATGGAACAAGCAGCAGAATAAGCTTCGAAATTTATTCCAATTAGGAAACGAAATTCGAAATGAGAAATTCGATTGCGTTATCAATTTGCAGCGCTTTGCTTCAACAGGTTTCCTTACTTGGCGAGGCGGTGCTTTGAAGAAAATTGGATTTCAAGAAAATCCATTTTCATTTTGTTTTACTTCGAAGTTCAAACACGAAGTGAACAATGGATCGCACGAGGTGAATCGAAATTTAAAATTGCTTCGTGAATTTGTTCCAGGTGATTTCCCTCCGCGATTGTTTCCTTCCGTTAAGAATTTTGAAACGGTTGCAGAATTTAAGAGCAAACCTTATGTGTGCGTGGCTCCATCTTCCGTTTGGTTCACCAAACAATGGCCGAAGGCGAATTTCATTCAACTTGTAAAAGAATTGTCGAAGAAGCATCACGTTTTTTTATTGGGAGCGAAATCAGATTTTGATTTGTGTGAAGAGGTGAGGGGAGTAGATAATTTGAACACAACAAATCTTTGCGGGAAACTAAGTTTTTTGGAATCGGCTGCGCTTATGCGCGATGCTGCTATGAATTTTGTTAATGACAGTGCTCCTATGCACTTCGCTTCAGCAATGAATGCACCCACCACTGCTTTCTTTTGTTCCACCATTCCAGAATTTGGATTCGGTCCACTTTCTGAGCGTTCACGCATTGTGGAATCAAGCGAAGACTTGGCTTGTCGTCCTTGCGGATTACACGGAAAGAAGTCTTGTCCGCTTGGTCATTTTAAGTGTGGCGAGACTTCGAAAGAAAGAATTGAAATGCTTGCACAATGTTAGATCTATTTCACGATTGGGAATTAATGCCCGGCCGACGAATAGTGCTCTTGGGATCGTGTTTTTCTGATAACCTTGGTCCCTATTTAGAGCAGGCAGATTACCATGTTTATTCAAATCCTTTTGGAACATTGTTTCACCCCATTCCAATAATGAATTGGATTGACATGGCCATTTCAGAAGAGGTAAGTGAAGAAAGACTTCAAATTGTTTATCATGAAAATCAGTGGAAGTCCCTCTGCGGAGGTAAAGAGCTTCGTGAATCGAATAGAGATGACTTGTTGGAAAAAATTCAGCTAAAGCGCGTAGAGTTGCGCGCTGAATTGGAAGAAGCTGAAGTTTTAGTTCTTACTCTGGGTACAGCTCATGCTTGGGTTCACGAAGAATTTGGGATTGTAGGAAATTGTCAGCGTTTGCCAAATTCTAATTTTCAAAGAAAATTAATTTCGGTCGAAGAAATGGCAGACACAGTGATAAGTGTATTGAATAAACTGAATAGGGTAAATCCTTTTTTGCAAGTAGTGCTTACCATCTCTCCGGTGAAGCATTGGAGAATGGGAGTTGTAGAGAATTCAAGGACTAAAGCGAGGTTAGTTGAATTGGTTCATACGCTTCGAGTCCCGCAGTTGTTGTCTTATTTTCCATCGTACGAATATGTTACAGACATTCTTAGAAATGATGAGTATTTCAATTCAGATCGGTGTCATATAAATGAAAGGGCGATAAGCTTAGTTGCAGATAAATTTCTTTCTAAAAAGTAAAAACGGGCCGAAGCCCGTTTTGTCAAAAGTTGATTTGCGCTTGTATTCGCATTAGATTTCCTTTTTGAAGATTGTCTTGTTTGACGTAGTCTTCGTATCTTCTTTCTGACATGGTGTACATCACAACTAATTCGAATGATTTAGAAGGTTGCCATTCTATTCCGAACTCTTTTTCTTCCACATTGTAGCTTCTTGCATCAAGTTCATGTTTTTTACCACCGTCGTATTTTTGAAGGCGAACAAATGGGATAAACGTTTGGTTTTTATAGTCCAGTTTGTATGATACAGTAGCATATCCTCCCTTCAGATTTTGGGTAGAGATTGAGTCCGTAGCGTTGTCAAATTCTGGACCGCGTCCGATATTGTATTCAGCTTGAATACCAAAAGGTTTTGGGTACACAATTAAAGATGCAGCAACTCGGTCGTCTGCATATGTTTTATCATCATTTATTTTTACTCCGCTACTTAATTGAGAAGATGAAAAAGTATAAAGTCCTTTGTAACCTTGAATTCCAAGTTCAATAATTTGATTTTTAAATTCAAACGGATAACTTAATCTTGCTACCGCATGTCTGTTTTCGTTTGCCTCTGGCTTGTTCGCAGTTTGTCCGTTGTAAATTCCCAATCCAAATACACCATAATCGCCTGATCCTTTAAGTCCGTCTTTCACAAGCGATGAGAATAATTTTCTTTTAGCTGCAGGAGCCCAATAGAAAAACACACCTAAATCACGTTCGTTACTAACCGCGCTGTTTAATGCGTCGTTACGATCTAATGGAAGTCTGTTCTGACTCGATTGCATGTTTTCAAAACCATATG
Source organism: Crocinitomicaceae bacterium (assembly GCA_040382375.1). Lineage (GTDB taxonomy): Bacteria > Bacteroidota > Bacteroidia > Flavobacteriales_D > Sanyastnellaceae > CAIZGX01. The sequence continues at coordinate 3,166 of JBEIFO010000024.1, read as the reverse complement.
GAACTTTACTTTGTCCTACGCGCAAACGAAATTCATTTTCCTTGTCTAATCCTAAGTCAAAGTATGCGTCACGAATTTGACCGAAATGAAGCCCTGTAGATGAAGCCGAACTTGCGAAATCGGGTTGAATGTATACATATGCTCTAGGGCTTATTTGACCGTAGAGAATAACGCGCATTCGACGCATGAAAAATCCGTTGTCACCGCCCCAACTCTTATCACACTGCTCGCACCCGAGATCTGGATTTGTTACAAGTAATCCATTGTATCTTATTTGAGAATATCCTCGAACAGAAATGGTTTCGAACCATTTTTTTTCTTCTTTTGGTTTTTCGTTTTGAGCAAATACGCTTATTGAAATAAGGGTAAGTAATAGGCTAAAAAGCTGCTTTTTCATGTTTTTTGGTTTTGGTTGTAACAGTTTCTTAACAAATAATTAACGATGGCAAAACTATTGAGTGAGTTTAAGGGCAGTGCTACGGCAGAATTACCAATATGTTAAGAAAACGTTAAGTGAATTTGCCTGTTTTGTGAAATTGACTTCGGAAAAACAATCTCGCCCTAACATTCACATAACATTAGAGGTCGTAGTTTGCAGCGTAAAATCACAAACTATGAAAATTTCTAAACTATTTTCTTTTATGGTTCCGAAGAACACGATGTTCTTTGATTTGTTTGCAGAAGACACTAAGAACCTAGTAGAGCAAGCGAAAGTGTTTCATCAAATGTTTCAACTTTCAGACCCAGAACAAATTGCAGGTTGTATTCGCCAAATTCGCGATTTCGAGCACAAAGGAGATGAGATTACTCATCAAATCTTTATGGAACTCTCAGAAAACTTCATTACTCCATTCGATAGAGAAGATATCCACGCATTAGCTACCAGTATTGATGATATCGCTGATTTCATCAACGGTTGTGCATCGCGTATTCAATTATATAACGTAAAGCAATTCTCAAAGACTATGGAGTTGATGAGTGAAGTTTTATTGAAGCAAGTAATTGAAATAGATGCAGCAATAAAGGACATGAAGAGCATGAAGAATGTTCAACGTGTACGCGAAGCAATTGTTCGAATTAATTCTTTGGAAAATCACGCAGATGATTTGTTCGACGAGGCTATTGCTCGTTTATTTGCAGAAGCTGTAGATCCATTGGAGTTGATTAAGACCAAAGAGGTTTTAAGCAGCTTGGAAACAGCTACTGACAAGTGTGAAGACGTTGCAAATGTCTTAGAATCAATCTTAGTTAAAAACTCTTAATCTAAACTAGAATGGATTATTCATTCTTACTCATTGCGGTCATTGCTTTGGCATTGATTTTTGATTTTATCAACGGATTTCACGATGCGGCAAACTCAATTGCTACGGTAGTTTCAACCAAAGTATTGACCCCATTTCAAGCGGTTGTTTGGGCAGCCTTCTTCAACTTTGTTGCATTCTTTATTTTTAAAGATCACAGTGTTGCAACTACAATTGCAAAGTCAGTTCACAAAGAGTTCATAGTCGAATGCATGCATCCGCTTTCTATGATTCTTGCGGGATTAATGTCGGCAGTTGCATGGAACTTAATCACCTGGTGGTATGGGATTCCATCTTCATCCTCACACACCTTAATTGGCGGATTTGCCGGAGCATTCTTAGCAGCATTCGGTTGGAAGGCGATTAGTTCTGGAATTATTTGGGCAACTGCAATTTTCATTGTTGTTGCACCAATTGCGGGTATGATTATGTCTTACCTCATTTCTATCTGGTTCTTGAATTCGTTCAGAAAGGGAATTTGGATGAAATTGGTTTCACTAACTATTATTATTGGGGTATCCTATGCCGTATTCAACGTCTTAGAATTCAAAAAAGATTTCAATGGAGGTAGTAGTTACGTCGTTTCGCTAAGCGATAAAGTAGAAAAAGATAAGTTGAAAGAAATGCTTGTCTTCAAATCTGAGGATAAAATGAAAGAATTTCCTAGCCTAGTAAAAGTTGCTAAGGATTCAGCCGGAAACGAAGATGCTAGCGGTAAACTTTTTGAAATCAGAACAGATTATTTGAAAGATGTTAATACGTCTGATGAAAATAAGGATTTGACTAAGGCTATTAAAAAATCATTTGATAAATCCTTCAAGAAGGATTTGCGTAGTGGTTTGGCCTTGGTTGTTAAAACAGATGCGCCGATTTCTTCAAGTGAATTGAAAAAAGCTTTCTCGCTTAAGAATGAATGCGATAAAGCCATTGTTTTTGTCGAGCCTGCGAAGGATTCTTTAGGTCTTGACATAGCTTCAAACCAAGATTACATTGTTCGATTAGATTCACTAGGGTCTGTACTTTATGCAAATGACAAGAATGTTGAAGTGCTTAAGGATTTGAAAAAACAAGGGGTCAATAGCTTTGAGGTGGTTTCTTCAGATATCATAACTAAAGATTCAGAAAACAGATATGCCTATTCTACCGAATACAAGATAGTACAGGTTGAACGCATAGGTGCCGATTCGAAATTGCGCTTCGATACTTCTAATTTGAAAAATAATTTCGAGACGTATTGGTTGAAGGTGATATTCCATGGAGCCAACTTCAAGTGGATTCTTTTAGGTTTCATTGTCGTAGTCATTGGAATTTCCACATTGTTCATGAGTTCGTTAAATAACTCAAGAGCCAATCATTGGTTCAAGAAATTACAGTTGTTCTCTTCTGCAGCATTCTCTATCGGACACGGTGGAAACGATGCGCAAAAAGTAATGGGTATCATAACGGTTGCGTTAATCGCAGGTGGTGAAATTACTTCGTTGAAGGAAATGCCGAATTGGGTTCCTTTGGCGTGTTACGCTGCAATTGCTCTTGGAACCATGAGTGGTGGTTGGAAGATTGTAAAAACAATGGGAAATAAAATCACTAAGGTTACACCGTTCGAAGGAGTAGCTGCTGAAACAGCTGGAGCGATTACCTTATTCTTCACAGAAGGAATGAAGTTCCCATGGAAAATGGGTGGTGAAGTAGTAAAAGGTATTCCTGTTTCTACAACACATACGATCACCGGTTCAATCATAGGTGTTGGAATTACAAAGCGCATTTCTGCTGTAAAGTGGGGTGTTACAGGTAAGCTTCTTGTAGCCTGGATTATTACGATTCCAATTTCAGCAGGTTTAGGTGCGCTGTTTTATTACGTCATGCAT
>JBEIFO010000023.1:0-14482 GCA_040382375.1 Crocinitomicaceae bacterium | reverse complement strand
GTTTCATTAAAGTGGCAATGGATCGTGTGAAATTCATCTTCTCTTCGCCGTCTTCCATTCCAACGCACTTGTCTATCATCTTCTCTACGTATCTTCCGTAGTGTCCGAATTTCACAGCATCTTGCGGATAGCTTATGCGGTCTGGTTTAACTGCAAACTGCGATGGTTCTGGTTTCGGATAAGGAGAATCTACGTCTAAGCGAAAATCGCTCATAATGTGCAGGTGATCCCAAAGCTTATGATTGAAATCTTCCATATCACGCAAGTAAGGAAACAACTGTCCCATTACGGAAATAATTGCCTTGCAGCAACGAGCGCGTTCATCGCGATCTTCAAGCGTTAGTGCGTATTGCACCATCTTCTGAATGTTTCTTCCGTATTCGGGTAAAGTAATTTCTGGACGTGCGCTATTCATCTCTAACGGCACAACAACATCTGGCTTCTGAAAGCGGTGAGGATTCATAATAAATTTAAATGAGGTCTAACAAATATACACTACAATTAAGCGCCTACAATTTTCAACTTCGCGAATTTCAGCAGCAGTTGCTTCTGGCCTTCAGAAGGAAAGAACACAGTGGCCTTTTCATTCGGGTTTTCACCTTCCACTTTAATGACCTTTCCTTTACCGAATTTCTCGTGCTGAACTTCCACCCCAACTTGAATTTCATGAGGCAAAGCCCAGTCTCCAGCTGGCAAAGGCACCGGCGCATTCATATCTACTTTCTTCAATTTACTTGTATCGATCTGCGGGGGCATTGGGGCAGGTGGAGTTGAAGGAGGCATAGACGACCTCGGTTTTTCCTGAAGGGGAAGCTTGTTCATTCCTCCGCTGAATTTCCCTCGCTCCTCTCCAAAATCGAACGACTTCGGAGATGACAGCGTTTTCTTTCCTGAAGTCGTTTCCAAAAACTTCTCATCAATTTCTTCAATAAATCGCGAAGGTTCACAATAGGTAAACTGTCCCCATTTGAATCGCGAATTGGCGTAAGAAAGAATGGCTCTTTTTTCAGCACGGGTAAGAGCAACGTAAAAAAGTCTTCGCTCTTCTTCTAGGTCTTCACGAGCGTTCAGAGACATTTGTGAAGGGAAGAGATTTTCTTCCATACCAACGATAAATACATTTGGAAATTCCAATCCTTTCGCTGAGTGAATGGTCATGAGCGAAACACATTTCGACTCGTCTACATCAGTACTAACCGTGTCTGTAAGCAACGCTACATCTATCAAGAAATCTGACAACGAGGGAACCGACCCGTCTTCCAATTCACGTTCGGAAAACTCTTTCAATCCGGCTAATAATTCTTGAAGATTTTCTACACGCGCAACCCCTTCAGGTGTGCGATCAGCGTTCACTTCCGCCAATAAACCCGAAGCCGCAGCAATGTGCATACCCAAGTCGTAAGCCGGCTTGGTGGTCAGCTCTGTTGCAAAGCTTTGAATCATGGTAACGAATTCGTTCAACTTGTTCGCGGTGGCTCCAGATATTCCAACTTCAAAGCAACGCGCAATCATTTCCCAAATACTAATCTCTCGCTCCGATGCTCCCACGATCAATTTCTCAAGTGTCGTTTTTCCAATGCCTCGAGCAGGATAATTGATTACCCGCTTCAACGCTTCTTCGTCTTTGTGATTCGCGGTTAATCTGAAATACGCCAACAAGTCTTTAATCTCTTTTCGCTGGTAGAAACTTAATCCACCGTAAATCTTGTATGGAATATTTAATTTTCGAAGGGCTTCCTCCATCGCACGCGACTGAGCGTTCGTGCGGTACAGAATGGCGAAGTCGTGGTAAGTTCCTCCGTCTTCCTTTTGCAATTTGAAAATGGTGTTCGCCACGAACATCCCCTCTTCATTGTCAGTTGGCGCTTGATGAAGGCGAATTTTACTTCCTTCATCATTGGCTGTCCAAACGTTCTTTTTAATCTGATTCTTATTGTTTCCAATGATTGAATTCGCTGCTTCAACAATGACTTTGGTAGAGCGGTAATTCTGCTCCAATTTGTACAACGAATAATCGGGATAGTCTTTTCTAAAATTCAGAATGTTCTGAATATTCGCTCCGCGGAAAGCATAGATACTTTGGGCGTCATCTCCCACGACACATAAATTCTCGGTTACCGCGGCCAATTGCTTCACGATTAAATACTGCGAAAAATTTGTGTCTTGATACTCATCAACCATGATGAATTGAAACTTATGCTGGTAGCGGTGAAGCACATCTGCATGGTCTCTGAACAAGATGTTCGTTTTGAACAGCAAATCATCGAAGTCCATGGCTCCCGATTGAAACAAGCGCTGGTCATACTTTTGATAGACCTCTGCCATCTTGGGGCGTTTCGCAGCGTGATCTTCTGAAACCAATTCCACTTGTTCAGGGTAATCTGCAGCTGCAATTAGATTATTCTTGCAGGAAGAAATCCGATTCTGCACCATTCCTGGTTTGTATATCTTGTCGTCGAGCGACATTTCCTTCAGAATATCTTTAATTAAGCTCTTGCTATCTGCAGAATCGTAAATGCTAAAGTTTCGCGGATAGCCAATTCGATCGGCTTCCGATCGAAGAATACGCGCGAAGACGCTGTGGAAAGTTCCCATCCAAATGTTGCGCGCGTTGTCTTCGCCCATAAGGTTAGCAATACGCTCCTTCATTTCTTTAGCCGCCTTGTTGGTAAAGGTTAACGAAAGAATACTGAACGGATCAATACCGTTCTGTATCATGTGCGCAATGCGGTAAGTCAAGACACGCGTCTTTCCCGAACCCGCTCCTGCAATAACCATTAATGGACCTGAAATATGTCGAGCTGCGGCACGCTGAGCGTCGTTCAACTCACTTAAAAAATCTCTTTGACTCACTATGCAAAGATACTTTTACCGAATTGAACACCCCCGTAAAACTTCCACTTTCCGAAAGAAACTTATCAACGCTTTGCGCTACTTTTGCTAAAAGCCTTAAACATGTCAAAGATTTTAATTGTCGACGATGAAGCTGCCATTCGCAGCGCTCTTAAAGAAGTTCTCGAATACGAGGGATTTACCATTTCAGAAGCGCCCGACGGGGAAACCGCATTAAAAATGGTGCTGAAAGAGTCGTTCGATTTAATTTTCTGCGACATTAAAATGCCGAAATTGGACGGGCTAGATTTTCTTTCTGAATTGAAGAAAGAAGAAATAAACGTTCCTGTCGTAATGATTACCGGCCACGGAACCATTGATACAGCTGTTGAAGCCCTTAAGCGTGGGGCGTATGATTTTATTCAAAAACCACTTGACCTTAATCGCGTTCTCGTTTCAACTCGCAATGCGAATAAGCACGATGCGCTGGTGAAAGAAACCAAGACACTCAAAAAGAAACTCAACAAAGTTCTCGGTTCGAATATTATTGGTCAGAGCAAATCTATTCTTGAAATAATAAAAATGATAGACACTGTTGCTCCAACGGATGCGCGTGTTTTAATTACAGGTGGAAATGGTTCGGGCAAGGAATTGGTTGCACGTCAGCTTCATGAAAAAAGTAATCGCGCTGCACAGCCATTCATTGAAGTGAATTGCGCGGCTATTCCTTCCGAGTTAATTGAAAGCGAATTGTTCGGTCATGAAAAAGGAGCGTTTACTTCTGCAGTAAAAACGAAGCCCGGAAAATTTGAGTTAGCCGATAACGGCACCCTTTTCCTCGATGAAATCGGAGACATGTCGCTTTCTGCTCAAGCCAAAGTGCTTCGCGCCCTTCAAGAAAATAAAATCACACGCGTGGGTGGAGAAAGAGACATGAAGGTTAACGTGCGTATTTTAGCAGCCACAAACAAAGACCTGAAAAAAGAAATTGCTTCAGGTAATTTTCGTGAAGACCTTTACCACAGACTTTCTGTTATCGTAATTAAAGTCCCTTCACTAAATGAACGCAAAGACGATCTTCCTTTGTTGGCAGAGCATTTCCTTCAACAAATTGCCGATGAATGCGGACAACCCAAGAAAAACATTCAACCCGCCGCATTAAAGCTACTTCAACAGCACGACTGGACAGGTAACATTCGTGAATTCCGAAACGTTATTGAACGACTTATTATTCTTTCAGGAGAAATTATTGATGACAAGGCGGTGAAGCAATATGCAACCCCTTACTTCAATTGATTCCGAATAGGAATCATAAAAGGCACATAGGCTAAAAAAACAGCAATACTTCCAACTACTAAAAAAGAAATATTGGGCGTTTGAGCCGGCATTAGAAATGTTGTTCCGATTACAAAAAGGGTATAGCCGTATAAAATAAAAGACACTTGATAATGCTTAAGTCCCAATGCTAATAAGCGGTGGTGAATATGGTTTTTGTCTGCCAAAAACGGAGATTTCCCATTTAAAATTCGAATTGAAAATACACGCAAAGTATCTATCAGCGGGTAGGACAAAATGGCCATTGCGAAAATTGGCTTAGAAACTATCTGCATAGGAATAGACATTTTCGAAGGGGGAAATTCAATGAGTTTCATAGCCAAAACGTACATACAAATTCCAATGATCAATGAACCCGAATCACCCATGAAAATGCGCGCTGGTTGGAAATTGAAAATCAAAAATCCGAAAAGCGAACCCGCTAATCCTACAGCCAATAAAGCCAATGGCATATCTCCTGTTTTGTAAAACCATAGCGTGAAAGTTATACTGCCAATTAAACCAATTCCTCCTGCTAAACCATCTACTCCATCGATGAGATTTATGGCATTTACAATAACAATGTATATGAAAATGGAAATCAATACACTCAGCCAATACGGCAATTTATCTACTTCAAAGAGTCCCCAAAATTCAGTTAATCGAATGTCTGCTAGGACCACAAGTGTCACTCCAACAAGAAGGTGAACGATTAACTTTTTAAACGGATCAACCCCAACAATATCATCTTTCAATCCAATAAAAAACAAAGCAAACATGGAAGCCAACACATACTTGAATTCGTTTAACGCTTGCAAAGGATTGTAGTTGGCTCCCAATTCCCAGGCGTCGCGAGAAGGAAACCACAAGCAATAAGAAATAATAGTCGCCGCAAAAATTAATATACCACCTAGAGTAGGAATGCTTTTGCTATGCAGCTTACGATCGTTACCGGGTTCATCTACCAAATGCTTCATCTTCGCCACTTTAATAAGCGGAGGAGTTGCCACCAATACAATGGCAAACGCACTTAGAAAAGCGAAGACAATATCTTTCAATTTTGGTTCAGGTTAGGGTGAATCAAATGTATTCAAAAATCGCGATAAACAGCGTGCAATCCGGTGCGAATTCCCAACATTAAAATAGTCGCGTGTTGTTTAACCAAATCATTCGACCGGTCATCAATTCTATCTGTATAGGAAATAATAAATTCAGAATTCGTTTTAGGATTAATCCAATACCCCACCTCAACATCCCACTGTTTCAGATTTCTTTTAATCAACTCAGGCGCATCGTTGCGCTCTTCCAGTCTATTTTGAACAATGTAATTCCATTTCACGCGAGCAAAGTACCTTCCATAGCGATAGCGCGTGCGCAAGATATATTCATGCATGTTGTTCAACGGATGCCCCACCGTCTGATTCATATGCGTAGCGTCTGTGTAGAGTGCAGAAAAGGAATACACATCGCTTTGAACCCGATTGTATTCAAAACCCAAATCAAAATTCTTCACTCCCAAATTATAAGACTGAACTCCCAATTGAAGCGCTCCATTCTTTTTAAAATCTCCTAAAACATCGGCATACGCTTGTCCATATACTTCAATATTATTCGTCAGTCGAACGTTCGCGTCAATTCCTATATTGAAATTATTTCGAATTGAATTAACCTGCGTGAATGCTGTTCCAATTAGTGGAGAGTAGAAGTTCACAGGAAGCGACTGCGGCATTGCATTCGCATCGTAACGATTCCAAATAACTGATTCAAAAAGTGAAAGCTCAACTTTAGTCGTTGGCTTCCAACTGAGGTATGAAAAACTACCTGCCTTCCTTCTAAACGTAGACTCAGGAGTGTCGCCTATAGGCAGACGCTCTAGACTTTGCATCACATTCCAAACATGCGAATACTTGACTTTTCCTTTTGTAATATCGAATTGAACATAGGGATAATTGTACATCCCATCTGACCAGAGCAACGAGCGATAACCGTTGCCAATTTTATGTTTTCCGTATCCCATATGAAGTCTCAATGCTTTCAAGGGTTGAACTGTAATGCGCGAAAAAGAGGAGGAATAATCGACAACGTCTCGTATGGCGGTAAAGTCCTTATCACGGCCAAATCCGGGAATTACACCTAAACTATCTACATAGTTTTTCATGTACTTAGCCATGTACTCTTGACTTTCATAAAATCCAGTCTCAACAGAAACCTTATTTCCAAAATCGGCCTGAACCCATAGACCTCTAGTGTTGGTTATAATTCTATGTGATCTAGGGTAGTTCAGTGTATCCGTAAAATCTTTCCCACCGGCAATGTTGTACAGAAAATTCATTCGAATGTGAACATCACCCTCGTGGTATTCGAAAATGTGTTTACGCAGGGCAATAGCAGCAAAATCGTGATAAAGCTTAACGCTATCCTTCAACTCTCCTTCCATTTTAGCAAGGGGTAAATCGCAGCGCATGTATGGTTGCATGGAGAGAAAAACGGGAGAGTCTATTTTCAATGCTGCTTCTCTGACCGAGCGAGTAAAACCAAAACCGGTAGGATACGCCGAGGGCTGCGCGAAGCACAACACCACTTGAACAAAAAACAATACCGTAATAATTAACTTCAATTTCATCTCAACTATTATTTTCAATTCTCGCGAACATCTAATGCATCGCGCAATCCATTTCCAACCATCATAAACGAAAGTACTAAAAGCATGATACAAACTCCAGGTAAGAAAGCTAAATATGCCATATCGGTAGTTAAATACGAATAACTTTCACGAATCATATTTCCCCAACTCGGCGTTGGAATTTGCGCGCCGAGTCCTAAAAAACTCAATCCCGCTTCCATAAGAATAGCTGAAGCGAAATTCGCCGCAGACATGACAATTATGGGTGAAAGAACATTCGGCAAAACGTGTTTGAAAATAATTCTCGAAGAAGAATTGCCTATGGCCTTTGCTGCTTCAATGTATTCCTTTTCACGAACGCCCAGAACTTGCCCACGGGTAATCCGCGCTACTTCCACCCACATGGTTAATCCAACTGCAACAAAGACTTTCCAAAATCCAGTTCCAAAAGCGAAACAAATAGCCATCACCAAAAGCAAGGTTGGAATGGCCCAAACCACCTGAATGAAATACGAAATTACAGCGTCTACCCATCCTTTGAAATATCCAGCCCACAAGCCAAGTGTCACTCCGAGCAAGAGAGAAATAAGCACTGCAATAGTTCCTACCAATAAGGAAACGGAAGCTCCTGCCATTAATCGCGACAACACATCCCGACCATATTTATCTGTCCCCAACCAGAATTTCTTTTGTGAAATAACATCCCCTTCTAGCCGCGAGCTTAAATCGTTTAAAGCGAAATTCAGTACTTCCCCGCCACCATTTTTTTCATACAATTCAACTCGAATAGAATCTCCAATCTTCTCACTTTTCGCAATGGGAAACCATTCCTTCATGTCTGATTTCATGGAAACAAATTGAACGGAAAATCCAGGCTTGCAAAGGGCTAAATTCAATTTCTGATCATTTGCGTTTTCAGTTTTATCTAATCGGAAAAACGAACCAAAAACAGAGACTAAAATCATAAGGAAAATAAAAATCAAACCAGACAAAGCCAGTTTGTTTTTTAAAAATCGTTGAAGGGGCGAAAGGGGCTCCATGGTTATTTCAAACTTACTCTTCTCCCTTTCCATTTCGGAACGAAAAATAAACTAGTTATAAAGATGAAAAGACTGAAAAAAGGATAAAGTAGCATTTGCGGCACAAGGACAATTATTTCCTTCCCCTTCATTCTGTTTGCAAATACATTAAGGACGCCAATCGCTTCGAAACTTATTTTCAGTAGAAGGAAAGCCACACTCATCTTTTGAATGGAAGGAAAGAATATCCCTATCACTGCCGCGGCATGTAACGCGCTGAAAAAAGCAAAAATAAAATGCAGTATAGCTGACCTCGTAAAAGGAAGTTTGGTCGTTTTTCCTGCCCATCTCAGTCGTTGGTTAATCGCTTCGTGAATTGTCTTGACAGGAGTTATTTCAACATCTGTAAACCCTTTCCAACAAAGGCCAATCTGGCCTTTCGATTTTAGAACATGAGACATTAAAAATAAATCATCTCCGCTCGAAACGGAACAATGAGCGTTTATGTGTTGAAGGAAAACCGATCTCTTGAAAATTAGATTTGCGCCGTTGCACATCATGGGCATTTTCATTTTTGCGCTTAAGAAGGTGAGCAACTGCATGTACCGCCATTCGTTTGATTGCGCTATCTCCAACAAACGCTTTCCTGTTTTCATGATAACAGGTAGAATTACTAAATCTCCCTTCAAATTGTTTTGAAATTCTTGAAAGCGAATTGAATCGAAATTCAAAAGTGCTACATCGGAATCCAGCGTCCAGATGTATTCCGTTTTTGCCTCTTGAATACCTAACTCCAATGCCACTTTTTTTCCGTTTGCATTTTGCTCTAGATTCAAAAGTTTCCAATTAGCTTCCATATTCGAAGTTGCATATTCCATAGAACCATCAGTCGAATGGTCGTTCACCAAAACAACTTCAGCCACATGCTCAGATACTAACTTCAGCGAATGTAAAAAAGCTACAAATTCTGCATCAATGGAATGGCCTTCACATTGAATATTCCGAAACGGAACTACGATGGTTATTTTGGAAGGAGTGTCTTTCACGAAACAGATTACCTTTGAAGCTCAAAGTAAATTCATTTGAGCACAAAAGAACGAATCATTTTGGGAATTGATCCAGGCACCAGCATTTTAGGCTATGGTGTTATTCGTGTGGAAGATAAAAAAATGACTTTGCTCGCCATGGACGTTGTTCGAATGGACAAGATTTCAGATCATGCATTGAAACTGGAAAAAATATTTACCCGTTGCGTTGAAATTATTGAAGAATACCATCCCGATGAGCTTTCTATTGAAGCTCCTTTCTTCGGAAAAAATGTTCAATCCATGTTGAAATTGGGAAGAGCTCAGGGAGTAGCTATTGCTGCCGCACTCAGTCACAAACTTACCGTTGTAGAATATGCTCCAAGAAAAATAAAACAAAGCATTACAGGAAACGGAAATGCTTCGAAGGAGCAGGTTGCAGCCATGCTTCAACAGATTTTAAAAATCAATCAGGACGACATGCCCAAGAAAATGGACGCTACTGACGGGGTTGCAGCGGCTGTATGTCACTATTTTCAGACGAGCGGTCCTCTTGCGTCAAAAGGAAATTCCAAAAGTTGGGAATCTTTTTTAAAGAACAATCCTGATCGAATTCGTTAAAAATCTTTAACAATTCATTCTTCAATAATTCAAAATTATTAAACTTGTTTGTTCAATAGGGATACCCTATTTTTGAGGGTATGCTAAACCGCGCCGTTATTACGCTTTGTCTTATTTGCACTTCGCAAATACAATCCTTTGCGCAAGTGTTGGGCGTTCCCTTGTATAGTTGGGATTTTTCTGGAGGTCTTCCTACCACCTGGACAAACGGTAGTAATTCAAACATTGGCGTTTGGGAATACCGTGGTCCAAGCACAGTTCCAAGTAACGCCATAACTTCTCGAGGGTCTTGTGCAGGCGGAAGTTCAGCTTTCAACTCAGTTACCCAAAGCAACGGGTTCATGATTTTCGATTCGAACTATTGGGACGACAACGACAATCAATGCGGGGGATTCGGAACGGGACCCGACCCTGGTCCGCATACAGCTTGGCTCATTTCAAATTCATTTTCATTAACCGGAGTAACGGGTGCGGTGGTTACCTACCAGCAACAATTCAGAAATTACAGCTCTACTGTAAAAGTTCAGTATTCGATTAACGGAGGTACTTCTTGGGTTGACATGTTAACCCAATCCGATTTTCCAGGGGCCACTGCTGAATGGAAATCAGCAACATTTCCGTCGGGTGCTATCGGACAAACCAATGTTAAACTTCGTTTTTTATACTCCGGTAGCTACTACCACTGGGCCATTGATGACATTACCGTCTTCAAACCTAGCATTAACAACCTTTCCATAAACAATACGAGATATACAACTTTCGGAAACACCTCTCCTGTTCCACCGAATGATTTTAATGATTTGCCATATGATCGTTACCCAAAAACGATGATTGTTCCATTTAAGTTTAATGCAAAAGCCACGAATATTGGAAGCGCATCTCAAACAAACACCAACTTAAATGTTAAGGTCTTAAATTCTACCAACACTGTTCTATACAATCAAACCACTGCCAATTCAACTGTTACTGCAGGGAATACCGGCAATTACACCCTAACAACAGGTTTCACGCCAAGCGTCACTACAGGCTATTTCAGAATTGCCTATCAAGTGAATCAGACACAGACTGACGAGTCACCCAACAACAACAAAGACACGCTTGATTATAACATTACGGACTACCAGTATGCGAGAGACGAAGGACCCATGGAAGATGAGTTCACTCCAAATGCATTGTACGCCGGACAAACGCATCAAGTAGGAAATATTTTCGAAGGACAATCCAATACAGTAAAGTGCACCTCCGTTGCTGTTGCTGTTGGTCCGGGAACTGCTATCGGTACTACCATTCAAGCCAATATCTATAAAAATGATTTTACCGATCTTCAAGCAACTTCGGTTGTATACCCAGTTAACGCTTGGGACATTAATGCAATAGGGCAACAAAGATTAATTACACTTCAACTGCAAACTCCACTTACACTTTTTGCCGACAGTGTGTATATCGTAATGGTAGGAACCACTGATGGAACTCAAGCATTCAAAGTATGCCGAAGCGGAACCGCAATAGACCAAACAAGTTTTGTTCGCTACCCCGAAAACAACGGGCTCTTCTTCATGGCTAAAATGCCCGTGGTACGAATGAACTTATTTACTGCGGCACAAACACCGGGCTGTACAAACCCCCTTGCGATTAATTATTTACCCGCAGCTACAATTGATGACGGATCCTGCGATATAGCGGGTTGCATTTATTCATCTTCCTCGAATTATAATCCAAATGCGAATTGGTACGACGGATCCTGTGTTGTGAATGGCTGCACAATTCCCACCGCCTGCAATTATTCGATTATTGCAACAGTGAATGATGGAAGTTGTATAATGCCTGTGACCTATTACGCAGATTCCGATTCTGATACTTTTGGAAACTTAAATTCAACACTCTCAGCATGTTCTCAACCTTCAGGATATGTAACCAATTCAACCGACTGCAACGATAGCAATAGCGCTATTCGGCCTACAGCAACTGAAATCTGCAACACGTTCGACGACGATTGCGATGGGCTCACCAATGAAGGAATCACATTCCTTACTTACTACGCAGACAGCGACGGTGATGGATTTGGAAATCCGAATGCAAGTTTGAGTGCCTGCTCTCCACCAGCGGGATATGTCACAAACAACAGTGATTGCAACGATGCGAATGCCCTTATAAAACCAGGTGCTGCCGAATTGTGCAACCTTGTCGACGACAATTGTAATGGTCAAGTGAACGAGGGCCTCGTATTCGCGAATTACTATATCGATACCGATCAAGATGGATTCGGTGCGGGAACGCCAACCAGTTCATGCACGCCTATTTTCGGCAACTTCGTTACGAACAATTTGGACTGCAACAATAACAACGCGAACATTCGACCCAACGCTAGTGAAATTTGCAATTCAATTGACGACAACTGTAATACTCTTATTGATGACGGAATAACTTTCGTTAATTATTACATTGACTCTGACGGAGATGGGTATGGCACTGGAACAGCGATAAACTCTTGTTCAAGCCCCGGTGCAGGTTACGCTACAAACAACACCGATTGCAACAATACAAACGCAGCAATAAGACCCGGAGCAACAGAAATATGCAATGCTATTGACGATAACTGTAACAGTTTAATCGATGACGGACTCACTTTCGTGAATTATTATATCGATACAGATTCAGATGGTTTCGGAGCAGGTTCAGCAACAAGCTCATGTTCAAATCTAGGAGCAGGTTACGCTACAAACAACACCGATTGCAACAACGACAATCCTAATATTCGTCCAAACGCAATTGAAATATGTAATGCAACAGACGACAACTGTAATGGTGTTATTAATGAGGGGATTGTTTTTCTTACCTATTACCTCGATGCTGATAACGATGGATATTACCTTTCTTCCCTTAGCGCTTGCTCCTCTCAAGGAATCAATTACACCACTACTGGAGGTATTCTCGGAGACTGCAACGATTCCAATCCCACGGTAAACGCAGGTGCAATAGAAGTCTGTGGAAACGGAATCGATGAAGATTGCAATGGAATTGATCCAATTTGCATTATTCCCGGATGTACAAATCCAATCGCTTCGAATTTCAACCCTCTAGCAAATCTTGAAAATGGAAGTTGTATTATTTATGGTTGCCTAGACTTGAATGCAGACAATTACAATCCTCTCGCGAACACCAGCGACCAAAGTTGCAAATACTTCGGTTGCACTGATCCATTTGCCAACAACTTTGACCCTTCCGCGAATACAGACGACTTCAGCTGCGAATATAACACTGCAGCTATAGATGTTTCTAACAGTGCTTTATGCCTTTCAGATACTTTAATTGCATACAATCAAACACAATACTCGCTTCTTGATTCATGCATTATTGATTTCGGCGACGGTACAATTTTAAATTATTGCGCGCCCTTTTATACACACCTCTATTCAGACGCTAGCATTTATTCTATTGAACTAACTATAATTCAGGGTTCGCAAGTTTCTTCAGCCACTGCAGCCCCTATTACAGTATACAGCTCACCAGCTGTTAGCAATATCAATCTAAACTTTCCAAATCTATTTATTTCAACAGGTTCAACCAATACACTTCATTGGTTTTTCAACCAAACGCCCACCGAGTATACCGAACAATCAATTGACGCGGCGCAAGGATATACGGGAGATGGTTTTTACCATGTTCAAATCACAAATGAATTCGGATGCACCAGTAACACCGACTCTATTTATTTCGTGATTCCAACTTATCAAACGTCACAAAATTCAACCTGCGGACCCAACGAAGTACTTTTTGAAAACACAACTGTTTCAAGCCAAACCTTAAATTGTCATTTCGAAAATTCAAATGTCACAGGAAATTATTTTATCTCTCCTTATTCCTACTCAATGACAGCGCCTGAGAACTTTACTGTGGTTGAAGTTTGCAGCGCTTTTGGGAACAATTACTATTCTTTGAATAATCTTCCTGTCGTGTCACATGCAATTCCAGCTACTCCTGTATTGAATTATAGTGCAAATGCAATTCAGGCAACAAATAACACTGGAAATAGCATTCAATGGTTCTTGAATGGCGCACCCTTAAATGTGAGTTCATCAGCGCAAAGCATAAGTACCTACTTCAATAACAATTTTCAAAACGGAAATTATTCAGCTGTTTACACGAACGAATTCGGTTGCACTTCCGACACAGGATATTATTTCGTTCTAGAAATCAATGCCACAGCATCCGTTTCTTCTGGTTGCTCTCCGCTTAGCACAACAATTACGAATAACACTTCCATATCGGCCGACATTCAATGTGAAATTCTTTTACCTGGCCTTGACTATTCTCCAATAGAAGCTGCAATAGATTTTACATTCACCGACCCAGGGATTTACCAACCCACATTGTACTGTCATTCCGGAATTTATTCCAGCACCTATACTCTTGATCCAATTACTGTGTTCAGCCATCCTATTGCTCCAGCCCTATCTTCCACATACGGACAAGTGAATGCAACAAACAACAGTCTTGGTTATAACGTTGCGTGGAACCTCGACGGGAATAATTTGAATTTATCATCGAACTCCATTTCAACTTTTATAAATGGAATTTTTGACAATGGATACTACGCTGCAACTTATACAGACGCTAACGGATGTATCACAACAGGAGTGCCTTTATTAGTTATTCAACCTAATTATAGTGTTATTACAGGAGAAGGTTGCGCGCCATTGATGGCCATGCTCTCGAATACCACTGATCCAATAGTTGGAATGACTTGCAACATTGCAAACGGAAATGGAGGGTCGAGTATTCCGTTCAACTCAACGGTACAATTAAATTACAATGACGCAGGTAACTTCGCTCCGGAAATGACTTGTTCGGTTGGAAGTATTTCAGGAACATTCAGCGACACTGCTATTACCGTGTTTAGCGATCCAACTGCACCTGCCTTAACTTCAACCTATGGACAAGTGACTGCAACAAACAACAGTCTTGATTATAACGTTTCATGGAGCTTAGACGGGAACAACTTGAATGCTTCAACAAACTCTATTTCAACTTTTATAAATGGAGTGTAC
>JBEIFO010000022.1:0-14644 GCA_040382375.1 Crocinitomicaceae bacterium | reverse complement strand
TGGGGCTGTTAATAATGTTGACATTAGTTTTCTGATATTTTTAGGTCTTCACGACGCACAGCGTGCTGCTTGTCGTTCAAATTAATTTTTCCTTTCGAACGGAAGATGAAGTAGTACTTCGAGAATCCGTCATACGGCTGCGGTGCAGCGAAGATGGGTAAGAAGTTGTGTTCTTTACAGAACTGAACCAACTGCGGACGGTTGTGCTCGTCAATGGTTCCGATCTCATCAATGAACAAGGCAATCTTATTCTCCGGAGCAGAAACTGCTAAACGATTGATAATAGCCATGACAATAACCAGACGAATCATACGGTCAGTCCCGTCCGATTCTACTTGTTCTTTCAAGTCAACACGCTTCAACTTTCCTTTCACATCAAGATGAAGTTCGATGTCGAATAGATCTTCAAATTCAATGGTTTTTCCAGCGTCTAAATATTGATTCAAGATTTTCAAATCTTCCCCTTGCTCGAATTCAAACGCCAATTGAGAATTCAAGTTTTCGATGGAAGCAATTCTTTCTAAATCGAACAACACGCGCTTGTTGTCTACCAATTCAATGCGAAGAGATTCAATGTTTGAGATTCTGGTTTTAGCCAAGCTCTCGTTGAAGCGATTGTACACGAATGTTTTGAATTCTTCGTAACGCTTACGCAACGTGAAAGCAGGATTGGCGAATTGCGTTGAAATACTTCCCAACAGACCGTCGATACTTTTTACTTTATCGTTGATACATGCGATTTCATCTTCCAAATATTTGATGAACTCTTCTTCATCGGCCATGGCAGAATTTGTTTTGAAACGCAAGTGATCGAACATCCGATCTTTGTTGCCTTTCAACGTATCGCGATCGGTGTTCGAGATTTTTATTTTTCCATAAATCTCATCTAACGATTCCGTTGTGTCGAATTCTGTTGGAACAATTCCGAAGGTTTCAATTTCGGCTTTGCGACGTTTCAATTCAATAATACGCTCTTCACTTCTGCGTGTTTCTTCACGCAATGAATCGAGTAATAGCGTTTTGTCGGAAAGCTCTTTTTTCAATTTGCTCAAGTCGCCTTCACACTTCTCTTTTTCGGCCTTCATCGTGCGCAGTTCTTTTCCTGCAGCGTCAGCTTCTTTTTCAAGTTTCGGTTTATTCTTCAGCTTGTTCAATTTCGCTTTCACTTCTTCAATGTCGGTATGAATGACATCGAGTTCTTTTTGCGCCTTGTCGAAATTCAACGCAACAGCCCAAAGTTTTTCGAGTTCGGCTTTTTCACGCTTCAATTCTTGAAGTTCTTCTTTCAAAGACTTCACCGAAGGAATGTCGGCAAGGACTAAATCTTTTGGTAATGTAATTTCTCCATCGAAGATGCTCAGAGTAGTCCCAGCCTTGGTGATTTTTTTCTTCACCAATTTACTTGGCAACGCCGCGAATTCTTGAGAGAACACGGTGTTCAAGATTCTACGAATGTCATCTTTCGCTGTTATCTTATGAATTAACTGATCGTCGTAATTTTTAATTTGTGCCTCTAGCTTTCCGCAAGTCAAATCAATTTTTTGAAGTTTCACTTCCAAGTTTTTCGAATCTAATTTTTGATTCTCAACCATGGTAATGCGCACTTCCGATTCACGGCGTTTTGCATCTAGATTCAACAAAGATTCTTCTAGGAATTTCTTACCTTCAAAAGAAGCAATTTCATCTAATTGTGTTTGAAGAGTAATGAACGTCTTTTCTTGAATCTCAACTTCTAATTCACGCTTCCCCAATTCACGATTTAAATCTTCTTGTTTTGGTTTTAGCTTTTCATTTAGATTAAGAAGTGTTGTTTGATACTGCTTTTCTTTTTCTAAACGTGAACTGTCTAGTTCATTGATAACTCCGTTGTATTGTTTGTCGAAAGCATAAACCAAATCGCTAACGATGCGCGTTTTTGCTTTGAACAAATTCACCACTTCGCGGAACTCTTCGAATTCTTTTTGAATACTTTTTACCGTGCGAATTTCTTCGTTAATACGAAGTAAGTCGTTGATGTCTTTTTTGTTTTTCTGTGAAAAGCTTAAGCCTTCGTTCTCGCGGTTATCCGCAACAATTAAACTCTCCTTTAAAGTTTTGTTCGTGATTAACTTCGAGTTAATCAAATAGCGGTAAACCTTTGAGAAGTTATTTGAAAGCCCGTCTGTGCGCACGCTGTCTTCTAGCCAAATAGCAGCGTCGTTCTTTCTTCCTCTCGAGTATACGGTATTGAATACTTCAGTCTTACTCTTGAATAGATAAAGCTCTACGCCAGCAGTTTTTAGTTCTTCTTGAACCTCATCCCATTTGCGAATGCGTTGATGTGCACCTTCTTTTTTGAAGAAGTTGTCGGCGTTGTATTCTCCTGAAAAACGGAAGTACTCCAACTCGCCATCGCTGTCTCGCTTTACAAGAATGCAATAGCTTGAGTTGTTCTTTTTGATTTCAAAAATGATGTAACTCTGGTTGTGAGTAGGGAAGTAGTGATGAATGGTTTCCTTGTCTCCACGTCGCTGTCCGGAAAAGGACATCTTCGATCCATCTACAATGAACAAGAAGTTCAAGGTGTAAATAAGGGTTGACTTACCAACGTTGTTAGGACCTACCAATTGCAACGAATCGCAATCGTCTAAACGCATTTCAGCGTTCACATAGGTGCTGGTGTTTATCCCAATAATTCGGGTTATCATACGAAAAAGTTTAGGTCATGTGTTGTGCGACAAATTCGCACCGAACACACAAATCTAAACGGCTTGCGTCGCTTCGAAAAGGAATGTTAATAAATGTGGAAAAGTAGGCCTTGGACTAATTACGCTTGCTCTGGAAGAACTCTTTCAGAATGGCGGAGCAATCGTCTTCCATTATTCCTCCAATCCATTCAGTCTTAGGGTGTAGCAGTTTTTTATCGTCGGTTTCATAAATGGAAAACCCTCTTTTTGCATCGAACGCACCGAAGACGATTCTGCCAATTCGGGTGTTGTAAGCCGCTCCTGCGCACATGACGCAAGGTTCTAGCGTTACGTAAAGGGTGCACTTGTCCAATGATTTGCCATTCAGATACTCTGAGGCGGCTGTATATGCCTGCATTTCTGCATGGGCAGTGAAGTCATGAAGTCTTTCTACAAGATTGTGTCCACGAGCAATAATGCGGTCATCTGCCACAATAACGCACCCAACAGGAACTTCATCTTGTTCAGCAGCATAAAGGGCCTCTTTGATGGCCTGTTTCATGTAAAATTCGTCTTTATTCTCGTCGTTCAAAATCAGAAGTGTCGTTTAAATAATTCACGAAATCTTTTGTTGAGATTTCATGGTCGTTTGAGATTGGAAAGTTAAATTGTTCACTCCAATATTTCGCTAAATATTCCTGTTCGAATTGTCCGGAAGTAGGAATTAGCAGTGCTTTCTTCCCAATAGCAGCCAATTCCATAAGTGTGCTATATCCAGATCTGCATACGATGTGTGAAGACTCGTTCATGAGTTGTTCCAGCTCAGAACTGTTGCAATAACCTAATGCTTTCACTAATTGGGAATGTGGCAACGGTTTGCTTTCACCCGTAACAATAATTGGGAATCCGAGTTGAACAGCTTCTTCTATTATGTCTATAGCGAAGCGCGATCGCTGTGGCTCGGGGCCTGAAAGAATAACAAGCAGTTGTTTTTTAGACGCTGTTTGAATAGGTTTAATTTGACTGAGAGGTCCTATGAATGTGGCTTGGGCATAAGCTTTTGCGCTGCTAAGCTTACCGCTTAGTTTTGGAGTGTTCTCAAAATCTGGAATTTCTATTTTATTGAAGTTTTTCAAGTTTCTGTTCAATACCCATTGCGGCAATGTTAAAAGCAGTCGAGGGCCCGGTAAGGAAAGTTGGTGCGTTAACATAACCGAATGAACGTTCGGGTGGTAAAATCCGTAGCGGTTGTCGGAATAAAGTATGTCGTATGAATTTGTTTCCAGATGTTTTTGCAGCCACTTGTTTTCTTTTTTCCAGTTCGCACGAAACTCGAAAACACGCATTCCTAGTTTAAAAAACAAACCCTTTCCACTTTCAATCTGAATGTGATTGTTGGGTAGGGTAACATGAAGAATTAAACCTGGGAATCGGTTTCGGAAAAACGATTCCTGATTGTCAGAACAAGCGATTTCAACAATATTACCTTCTTGGAGAAATTGTGAGATTCGCTCGCTTCCACGGGTCATGTGTCCATAACCCCAATCGAGCGCCGCGAAAAGTATTTTCTTTGAAGTATTCAGGTTATGGACGAGTTATTCTGATTTCGCGTTGCATGTTATTTCCAGCTTGAGCAGGAATAAAATACCCAGTTACTTTTTTCTTTTTTCCGTTTCTGAGAATAGTAATGCTCGCTTCGTCGCCTACTGCATATTGTTGAAGTGTTCCTACTAATTCATCGAAGTCGTGAATGGCTTGCTTATTTAATTCAACAATGATATCTCCTGTCTGCAAACCAAGCGCAGCACCTAAGCTAGTTGGCACAACCGTTTCAATCATAACGCCTTTCCCTTTGAAACTAAGGGCTGGAGAAATTCCAATTTTCGCACTGTTATCTGAAGCCCCAAAACCAAACGGCATTTCATTCGGCATAGCGAAAACCATTCCTTGTGGCATTTGAAGATTGTTGTCGAAGTTGAAATTAAAAGCAGTGTCCATAATAGAAATATCAATGTCTGGAAATTGCTTCATGATGTCTTTCATATTCCCCAACTGATCTCCTTCAAAATTGAAAATAAGAGTATCGATCTGACCTGTGCTTGAAGTGTCAATTTTAATAATGGTGACATGATTTTTCTTTTGCACCTGAGCGAAAGAAAGCACGCTAATGAAGCAAAGGGTTAAAAGTGAAAAAAATATTTTCATGGCTTTAGTATTTGATTTCAAAATTAAAATGAAATTTCAATCAAAGTAAAACCTTTTGATGGAATGGAGAGTGTTTTTTTCCAAGAAACGGATTCTCCAGTTAGAATGTTTTTTCCAGTATTCAAGTGAAGAGTAACTTCTTTCATAGATTCTATGGGAAAGTTGAATTCGGTTTCATTCAAATTGTAAAGACAGAGAAGAGCTTTCTTTCCGTCGGCCGATTTTCTGGCGTATGCGTAGGTATTGTCATTGGGAACGAATTGCGTGAGTCTGCTTGTTGCAAGCCATTCGTTTTTCTTGCGGTAATTCAAAAGTGTTTGAATGAAATCGAATGCTTCATTTTGAATTTCTGTTCTTCCTTTCTTTTCGAAGGCATTCACTTTATGATCGGGCCATCCGCCCGGAAATTCTTCGCGGACATGGGCGTCGGGATCGCAAAAACCCGTCATAAGAATTTCTGTTCCATAGTAAATACAAGGAATACCACGAAGCGTTAGCAACATGGCATGAGCCATTTTCCATTTTTCGAAATCTTTATTCAGGAGTGAATAGATGCGCGCTAAGTCGTGGTTGTCTAAAAAAGTAACTAAGTTTTCCGGTTGCGCATAAAGATGATCGTGCGCCAAGTCTAACTCAATTCGTCTCAAGCCTTCTTCCCAACCGAAAGGCTCTGTAAGTCCTTTGGTCATGGCGAAGTACAATTGGAAGTCGGTAACGCCATCTAAATTCGAATCGAAATTTTGGCCAACTTTTTTCCCTTCGGGAAACCAAGCTTGAACGGCAGATCCTTGTACCCAAGTTTCTCCGAATAGAAAGAGATTCGGATATTCGTCCTTCAATGAAGCATTCAATTTCGACATAAACAATTGGTCGGGATAGCTATAAGTGTCAATTCGAAATGCATCGATGTTTCCCATTTCAACCCACCAAATGGAATTTTGAATGAGGTATTTGGAAAGGTTAGGGTCTTGCTGATTAAGATCTGGCATGTGCCTGTCGAACCAACCATTTGCCATAAGGTTCTTGTCGTATTCGCTAGCGTAAGGATCCATCATCGTTTCAGCGCGATAGTTGGTTTTGGTGTAGGTCGGAAACCAATGGAACCAATTGCTATCGGGCATTTCGCGAAAAAGTTGATGTTGGTCTCCCCAGTGGTTGTAGACTACGTCCCAAACATGCTTCATCTCTTTTTTCTTCATGCTTGTTGTTAGTTTATCTAACTCTGCGAGTGTTCCAATTCGCGGATCTATTAAATAGGAGTCCGTAGTTGCATAACCGTGATACGAATCTCTCTTCTCGTTGTTTTCAACCATGGGGTTTATCCAAAGAGCTGTAAATCCGAGGTCAGAGATATAGTCGAGGTGGTCGTAAATCCCTTGAATGTCGCCGCCTCTGCGGCCTTTCAGTTCATTTCGTTGTGCACCTTGAAAGTAGTTAGGCACAGTGTCATTTTTCGAATTGCCATTGGCAAAGCGATCTGGGAAAACCATGTACATAGCATCGGCTTGTGATACGCCTGCTGGCTGAGCGGATCGGGGCGTTATGGAATATGGTACCATCAAACTAGCGGAAGAGCCGGCTTTATCTACAATGAAAAATATATGATTGTCCTTAGGTTGACTTTTAACGGAAAGGCCAACATAATAGTAGTTGTTGAGTTTCGACTTTTCAACGCGGAGTAATGAAACGTATTTCTTGCTTTCAGTATGTAGGGAAATTGTTAATTCTTCTCTGTCGTTACTGTAAAAAAGGAGTTCAACCTCGCTATTGTTCATGCCACTGAACCAATTAGGTGGGTCTATTCGCTCAATGAAATCTGTTGATTGCCCGCAGACAAAAGAGGACATAAAAAAGAAGATTGTGGAAAAGTAGATGGAACTTTTTTTCATGATTTGCGTCTAAGAGGAGTGTGCAACACTTTTTCGATATATATTTGGAAAGTGTTAAAAGTACACGAACTAAGTAATCTAATCTAAAAACCTATGAAAAAAATTTTTACATTCTGTTTCGTAGCGTTATCTGCAATGATGGCTCAGGCCCAAGTTGCTGTAACGTTTAATGTTGACATGACTGGCTCGACAGTAGACGCTAATGGCGTTCACATGGCTGGTAATTTCAACGACGTTAACTACGATGGTACTGCTGAGAACGCAGCGTATGTTAACTGGAATCCTTCTGCTATTGCTTTAGCTGATCAAGGAAATGGTATTTGGTCTGTAACCTTGAACTTGGTTGCAGAGCGTTATGAGTTCAAATTCATCAATGGTAACGACTGGCCTTTTGCTGAAGATGTTCCACCAGCTTGTCAAGTTGAAGTAAACGGAAACGACAATCGTTTCTGGTCTATTTCAGGTGCAAACGCTACTGAGAGCATGTCTGTATGTTATGCCTCATGTGCTGCTTGCGGAGAGAACGCTGTTCGTTTCCGTGTAGACATGACTCAAGAAGCTGCAGGTGTTAACCCAGCAGGTATCTTCGTTGCAGGTGACTTCCAAGGATGGAATCCAGCAGGATCACAATTGATTGATCCAGATGGAAACGGTACTTTCGAAGGATACTTCTCAATTGGTGCTGCTACTTCAACTCAATTCAAATTCATCAACGGTAACGATTGGGCTTTTGCTGAGTCAGTTCCTGCTGAATGTAACATTGCTGGAAACCGCGAATTAAATGTTGTTGAACCTAACACCGTTGTTGACGTTATTTGTTTCAGCGCTTGTGGTCCTTGTCAAGCTCCAACCCCAGTGTTGTTCCGCGTAGACATGTCTTTACAGACTGTTAACGCAAACGGTCCTCACGTTGCAGGTTCTTTCCAAGGATGGAATCCTGGCGATGCTAACACATTGATGACTGACCCAGACGGTGACAACATTTATGAAGTAACTCTTTTACTTCAACCGGGTTCTTACCAGTACAAATTCGTTAATGGTGCTGCTTGGGCAGATGGTAACGAGTCTATTCCTGCTGATTGTAACGTAGGTGGTAACCGTGAAGTTGTTGTTGCTGCGGATCCAGTTGTTGAGCATTTCTGCTACAGCCAATGCGGTGCTGAGTGCGTTTCTGACCCTGCGGCTGCTGACATCACTTTCCGAGTGAATATGTTCACTACCGGTGCGAGTGCTGCAGGTGTTTGGATGATTGGTGGTTTCACAACTCCAGTATGGCAAGCAGGTGCAGTTCAAATGACAGACGACAACTTTGACGGAGTGTATGAGTGCACAGTTAACGTATCTGGTGTTGCTGATATTCAGTACAAGTTCGTTAACGGAGACGTAGCTGTTTCTGCGAATGAAGAAGCTGCTGGTATCATGAACTGCGGTATCGCAAATGGTGTTGGTGGTTACAACCGTATCCATACTCGCACAGGAATCGCAGAAGTATTGAACACAGTATGTTTCGATTCTTGTGCTGATTGTATTATTG
Organism: Crocinitomicaceae bacterium; assembly: GCA_040382375.1. Classification (GTDB taxonomy): domain Bacteria; phylum Bacteroidota; class Bacteroidia; order Flavobacteriales_D; family Sanyastnellaceae; genus CAIZGX01. The sequence continues at coordinate 6,350 of JBEIFO010000022.1, read as the reverse complement.
GTGTTCAAGAAGCTATGGCTTTAACTGTATTGAATGCTTACCCAGTTCCAGCGAATGAGTTCGTAACTCTTTCTTTCGGACAAGTAAAATCTGCACCTATCACTGTTCGTGTAATGAACAACTTAGGTCAAGTAGTTTCTACTCAATACATGGGTAACCTTCCAACAGGTAACAACCAAGTTCGTGTGAACTTAGAGGGTGTTGCTGGTGGAATCTATGCTATCGAATTGTCAAACGGAATTGAAAGAACTGCTGTACAAATCGCAGTTCAATAATTCATTTGAACAGATTAATTTTAGAAAAAGGCTGCCGAAAGGCAGCCTTTTTTTATTGCTAGAATAATGCGTTCGAGCTGAGAAAGTTTGGGGCAAAACAAACCCCCGAACGTTTTCGAGGGTTTGCTTTACCTTAACTAAAAAGACCCACAGCAGAAACTGCGAATGGACTTAACGGCGCTAAAATACGCAGGTTTAAAGTTGTCTTTGTATTAAAATTTGGTAGAGTTTTGAACAACACTGTGGTTGTTAAACACCCAGTAAAATCCGGTGACTTATTCCATTCATAATGAACTGAATAATTCTGGGGCTGTTCGATTTTTTTAGAAAAAAAGAATTTTGATTTTCCATGGAACATTCCATTAGCCTTCCGTTTAAATCATAAACAGTTAAAGCAGTAACAGGAAAATTGAAATCAAGCATGAAACCATTTTCTAAATTTCGCACGCGATACTCATACTTTATTTCCTCTATATTATTCTCTTGCATCTGAATATCAAAAGAACCTTGCGCTGTTCTTCCGCAGGCATCAATGGCAGAATAACTTAGCACATAACTTCCGGATGAATTGTAGACATGTTCCGCAGCAAAATCGGTTGATGAACTGCCGTCACCAAAGTCCCAAGTGAAATTCCAACCTGTTGCAGATTGATTTTCAATTTGAAGATTTAATCCATTGGATGATGTGCTAATTGATACAGCAGGATCATATTCCCCCACATGCCATTCCAATAAATTATTAAATACGACTTCTTGAGCTGCTAATTTTATTTTTTCGGCAACAACAGGATCTAATGTTGAGGAATAGGTAATGAGATACGGGTCAGTGCGAAGCATTACCGCAATCATGCTGCATGCTGCGGCATAACTTCCCTCAAGAGAAGGATGACTGCCATCTGCGGAATATAAATTTATCTCGGGGTAGGTCGTTCTTATGTATTTCCATAGGGCTCCAACAGGAGAAAGAATTGCATGGTTATCAATGGCCATTTGTCTGTATCGAAGATTCAGCAAACTGTCCATGCCCTCATATGTGCATACAGGTGGCCAAGATGCGCAGTTAGAGGCATCTCCATTCTGTCTTCCCCAAGTCATATAAAAAACCGTCTCGGTGCAAGAATCTACTGCAAGTATTTGGTTGTTCAATTGCGTTGCAAATGGAAAACACTCCGCTGCGACTTGCCCATCTGGAAAGGAGGGGAGTTGACTTTGTTCTTGAAGGACAACATAATCCCAGTTTCCTTGATTTATGAGGTTTTGAGATGTTGCATTCGTGGTGTGCATCTGGAATGTAGTGCCTCCTGGAGTGCTACTCGCCACCTCCAAAGGCATTCCTGCGAAGCCAATGCTCAAGGCGCAATCGGCAGTTAGTTGTGGAAGATTATTTACCGCAGTGTAGCTGTTTCCAATAAAGAGCACGCGCGTTTGAGCATGCAAGAGGTTGGTGAAAATTACCAACCCAGCACAGAAAAATATTTTCTTCATATTACTTAAATATCACAGGACCAACAATTGATTTTCCTTCTCGAATATATTCGACTTCGGTCGAGTCACCTTCATTAAACTTTCCAAGAGCTTCCATGTATGAACTCATGTCTTCAATTTTATTTTCACCAAGACGAACAACGATGTCACCTTGCTTTAAACCAGCCAATGCTGCGGGACGATTTTCCTTCACGCCATCGATACGCATTCCAACTCCGCTGAACATGTAATCTGGCATAACACCTAGTGTTACTTTAAACGAAGAGTTCGTTGGTTTTGGATCTATGGTTTTCGTGAATTCCAATTTCGAATGCGCATTCATTTCAACACACATCGCATACATGTAATTCACCACTTCATTCAAACCTTCGTAATTGATTTTGTCAAAGTCATCGCTAGGCTTGTGGTAATCGCTGTGCTGACCGGTGAAGAAGTGCAGCACAGGTACGCCCATGTTGTAGAACGAACTGTGATCGCTTGGGCCAATTCCGCTTTTGTCGAACAGCAATTTGAAATTCGTTGCATTGTTTTTTGTAAGCCAGTTCTCAAATTCAGGAGAAGTTCCAGTGCCACTAATTGAAAGAGCGTGTTCTGCATTTAACCTTCCAACCATATCCATGTTCATCATGCAATTAACCGTTGCCAAATCAACAGTTGGATTCTTGCTGAAATAATTGCTTCCCCACAGTCCTTTTTCTTCTCCGCTGAACGCTATGAAAAGGTAATTGTATTTCTTGGTTGAAGCAGATTTGTCTGCTTTGAATTTGCGAGCTAATTCAATCATTGCAGATACACCACTGGCATTGTCATCTGCTCCGTTGTGAATAGCGCGCTCTCCCGTCCATAAACTGTTTTCGTCGCCCCAACCCAAGTGGTCATAGTGTGCGCCAATGATGATGGTATTTGCAGCGCCGTTGTCGATAAAACCCACTACATTTTTTCCGTTGATTTCTTTCACCAAGGATTTTCCCATTTTCAAACTATCACCAACTTGGTGAACTTGCCCATGTCCTTGCGGAATGAATGAAAACGCTTGAAAGAATCCGACTGTTCCTTTTGGAAGTAATCCAATTTGTATAAACTGATCTTGAATATACCCAGCAGCTTTGTCAGCTCCTGGAGTGCCTATTGCTCTTCCTTCGAATGCATCACTGGCCAAAACCGCAACATCTGTTTTTAAATGAGCAACGCTTTCGGTTGATTTTTTTTCATGAGGAATTACAGTGCAGCTCGCGAATGCAAACGCAACAGATATTTGGAGTAAAAACTTTTTCATTCTGCGAATTTAGGGATGATTCAATATAGTTTTCAAATCTTCGTTACCTTCGCTATATGAGGTGTGTCAGTCTTTTTTTCTTTTTACTTCTTTCCCTAATTGGATATTCTCAGACCATTCGAATTGAAGGAAGAGTGCGCGATCCTCATGGTCAAGGTATTCCGAACGCCATCATTGTAAACAACAGAACCAAGACTGGAAGCTTCGGAAATTCTAGTGGGTTTTATTCCATTGTTTGTGAAAAGACAGATACCTTGAGCATTACGGCTTTGAGTTATTACACGCGTCAGTTATGTATGAAAGATTCAGTGGTAAAGCAAGTGTATCACCCGACTATTTTTCTAGATGATAGAACCTACATGCTTCCGGTAGTTGAATTTATTTCTCCTCGGGATTTAGAGGCCATTGAAGAAGATTTAATGAGTTTAGGTTTCGACGAGAACCAATTCAAAACAGCGAATGTGAGTAATCCAATTACTTTTTTGTATGAACAGTTTAGTAAGCGTGAGCGCAGTAAACTTGCTGTGGCAAAAATGGAGTATGAGGATCGAAAGCGTGCCTTGTTAAAAGAGCTCTTTCATCTGTATGTCGACTTTGATATTATTGATTTGACCAATGAAGAATTCGATGCGTTTATTGATTTCATGCATGTGAGTGATGATTTCATTCGTCAGAGTTCTCAGTATGAATTTTTAATTTTTGTGAAGGAAGAGTTTCAGCAATATAAAATTTGGAGACGAGGAAGAATAGAGTGGAAGGAAGATGATTTCAATTACGACAAGGATTAATTCCTTCTTGAATTTTGAATGAAGTTTCCTCCGCATTTATAAAATCCAGCGTTGCGGTCGAAGTAGTAAAGCAATAGCTGATAATTATTCTCCGTGGCGGAATGATTTCCTTCAGCAAAATTAATTTCTTCGCTATTGGTTGAAGGTTCAATCCGAAAACGGTAATTGTAAACGCCTTGCTTCAAATACATGGTTGCTTGATAGGCTTTTTTAATTTCGCTGTATTCGCAAATTATTGGCGCATTCCATTCATTTCCACATTCAAGAAAAACTTTGTTTGGAAGTTCAGTTGAATTCAATTCGAAATGAACATAGGTGTAATCACTTGTTAAGTCATCGTCGTCATATAATTCACTTGAGATTAAACTAGCGCCGTTAAGATCGGAACGATTGGTATAAGCCAAATTCATTTCGTTTTGGCTCGGGTAGAGGTAGATGTGATTTTCGTTTTCGACGCGCATGTTATTTTGAACGTTGTATCCATTCAATCGTAAGTCTTTTGTTTCGAAAGCTTCCCATTCGCCGCCACCGACAAACTCATTTTCACCGTTTGAATAATCGTAGACCAATACGTTGTTGGGTTGAATGTATGTCGGTTGGAAATTCATTTTGCCATCTTCCCATCTTCCATTTTGAAGGATAACAGGAATGACTTTGCTCATATCGTACACAGGAGTATTCGCTAAAGAAATGGAGAAATCAACTTCCTGATGAGACTGCAAATGTTGAATAGTAGAAGCTCGTTTAATGTTCATTTCAGCATTGCACCCATGATCACCTTCAACATAAACCACTATACGAAAGCCAATTCTAGCGCTCGATTCTGAGTATTCGCTTCCTTCATGGACGATCACGTAGTAATTTCCAGATTGAATAAACTTGGTCATGGTATTGGGCAATTCGAATCGGTAGTGATCGAAAGTTGCTGTTGTGTGTATGGAGTTTTCGGGAAAAGAGACGCGTTGACTTGTGAATCCTTGTATAACGTCTGAAGGATTGCTGTCATCGGTATTCCAGAAAGGGTCGCAGTGAAAAATGGAGTAGTATAAATCTTCATCAGGAGAAGTGAACACATCAAATTCAAATTGTATAGCGTCGTTACTGAATAGATTTAGGAACGGCCCGGAAAGCGAGGCGTTTTTCGCGTGAGCTTCAACAGAGAAATAGTCGTAATCTGCATGAACGAAATTACTATTGGTTTGAGGAATTTGCGCAAACGTTGTTGTGCCAATCCAAAGCAATAACGCAAGGGTTGTTGAGTTTAGGATTTTTGAAGTATTCCGCATGAAGTAAAGTTATTCAGATTATTTTTGTGTCATGAAAAAAAATGCATCAATCCTGTTTTTCGCGATTCTTTTGTTTGGAATTCTTTTTCATTCTTGTAAAAATAAAAATTCGACCGGCGCTCCAATCATCGGGAAAGAATACAATCGTGAGTTTTTAGGTATGAAATACATTATCAATGTCGTCGGTGATACCACAGATTATACCTTGGCATTCGATAGTATCGAAAATTAAATAAAAATGCATGTCGATGGATCTAATCCAGAGAGTACCGTTATTCAATACAACACATCTGCAGGAACGAATGGCTACTTTGAATTTGTTGACCGAAACAAAATGATGGGAACAATTGTTTCATTAGCATCGGATATGTCTAAAAAGGCGAATGGTTTTTGGGACTTCACCATTTCGCCAGCTCAATTGGCATGGTTGCCTCAGATTCTAAGTCCAAGTCCAAAAACCCCAAATCTTGATTCTATAATGGCGTTTTCAGGAATGAGTGTTGTGCTTGTAGATGTAATGGGGCCGGGTGAAAATGGGGGCGGTGAAGTTTCTAAAATTAGAAAGATAAATTCTAAAGTAGAATTGGATTTACAGAAAATTGGAAGCGCGTTGGTGCTTGATAAAATTATCGAATACCTTAAAACGAAATCTAAAAACATTTCTCAGGCAACAGTTAAATCGGAATCATGGCACAGTGGATTCGGAACAACTGTAGATAGTTTAAATGTTTTGGATCTGACTATGGCGGGACAGAATACAGGGAATATGTTACGTGTAGTTAATCGCGCTTACGCCACATTTGACAGTAGAAACAAGGTCACGCTTCTAGATCCGAAAACCTTACTTCCAGTTTTTAATGAAATGTACCAAAGCTATATTTCAGCGAAAACAGTTGTTGAATCATACGTGTTTTCGGAAGCATTTATGGTTATGGGCGTCGAAGGAATTGGAAAGTTTTATGAAGCGAATTCAGAAAGTGATATTCAATCGTTGGTTTATTTTATGAAAACAGATTCGGAGCGTGCTTCGGCATCGACGGAGAATTTTAACAAAATGATGGTAGCTCCTTCGAATAAATAAGATGGGAGAAAAAATAATTCTAGCCATTGAAAGCAGTTGCGATGAAACGTCTGCTGCGGTTTTATATGGCACAAGAGTTCTATCCAATGAAGTGGTTACGCAATTGCAGCATGCACAGTACGGCGGTGTTGTGCCAGAGATAGCGAGTCGTGCACATCA
>JBEIFO010000021.1:0-15003 GCA_040382375.1 Crocinitomicaceae bacterium | reverse complement strand
TGTCTTGAATTACCTAGCATCCAAGTGAAATGCTTGTTCAACTTTCTCGAATAAACTACTGCTGGTATAGCCGCAAAAGCAGTAGCTCCAGAATCGGGTGTTAGCACTCTTCCAAAACCCGGAAGGGTTCCCAATGAATCTAGGTAACGCCTATTAAATTCTGGAAAATGAAGAACTGCTCCTGTGATCGACAACGTCAATTTGTTTTTTTCATTCTGAAAAACATTACTATAGTTCAACACTGCTGAATAACCAAGATTGGAAATTTCGCGCGAACGATCTAACCCTGCGGCTAATTCAAAATTGAATTTTGAAATAACTGAGTCTTTTTCAACCTTTAATAAAGTAGCATGGCGTAACTCATTGAATAACGAGTCCTGCGAAAACACGACGTTAAACGCTGTACAAAGCGAGAGTATAGCAATGATTTTTTTCACGAGGGGAAGATAGAACAGTCTTTCAAAACATGCATTGTTAATAGCTAATAAGTTTCACAATTTTATGTTGAAAGAATAGCCTTTAATTTGTGATGTTATGGCGAAAATAGAAATTGATTTAGAAGAAGAGAATCGCGAGATTCTTCGCAGATACCGCGCACTCTTACGCGTTTGTTATCGCTCGAAAACTCGAGCCGATCGTGCGCGGATAAGGAAAGCCTTCGAGCTTTCCGTAGATGCCCACAAAGACATGCGACGCAAGAGCGGCGAGCCCTACATCTACCACCCCATTGCCGTCGCAAAAATTGCAGCAGAAGAACTGGGCCTCGACACCATGAGTATCGTTTGTGCGCTGCTGCATGACACTGTCGAAGACACCGAAATAACGCTCGACGATATCCAACGCCAGTTCGGAAAAAAAGAACGCGTTATTATCGACGGCCTGACAAAGATTTCCGGCGTTGCAGACTTGAGCTCTAGCGATCAGGCCGAGAACTTTCGCAAGATGCTTTTGACGCTGTCAGACGACGTGCGCGTGATACTCATCAAACTGGCAGATCGCCTGCACAACATGCGCACGCTCGATCACATGCGAAGAGATAAGCAATTGAAAATTGCAAGTGAAACGCTTTTCATGTATGCGCCACTCGCCCATCGTCTTGGTCTGTACAACGTCAAAACAGAGCTTGAAGATTTAAGTCTGAAGTTTACCGATCCCGAGGCCTACGACGAGATTGTAACAAAACTTCAAAAGACACAAGCCGTTCGAACGCGATTCATCAATCAATTCACACTACCCATTCGCAGAGCGCTCGATGAACAAGGATTGATTTACGAAATCAAAAGCCGAACAAAAAGCATCTTCAGCATCTACAATAAGATTCACACGAAAGGAGTTCCGTTCGAAGAAATTTATGACCTATTTGCCATTCGAATCATTCTCAAGACGCCACAAGAACTTGAAAAAACAGATTGCTGGAGAGTATACTCTGCAGTAACCGATTTCTATGTGCCTAGCACTGAGCGACTGCGCGATTGGATAAGCACACCGAAAAGCAGCGGATACGAATCGCTTCACACGACAGTCATGTCGCCAACAGGAAAATGGGTGGAAGTTCAAATTCGAAGCGAGCGCATGGACGACCTCGCCGAGAAAGGATACGCGGCACATTGGAAATACAAAGACGCGATTGAAAGTCCGGAAAGCAAACTCGATAAATGGCTTGGACAAATTAGAGATGTGCTGGAAGCTCCGAGCGACAACGCCATTGAATTCATAGACAACTTCAAACTTTCACTTTTCAGCGAAGAGATTTATGTCTTCACGCCAAGTGGCGATTTGAAAACGCTGCCTGTTGGATCAACCACGCTAGACTTCGCCTTTCTCATTCACTCGCAAATTGGCTACCAATGCATTGGAGCGAAGGTTAACCATAAACTGGAGCCACTCAGTCACAAACTAAGCAGCGGCGATCAAGTTGAAATTCTAACTTCTAAAAAACAACATCCGAAAGAAGATTGGTTAAACATTGTCATCACCGCTTCTGCCCGTCAGAAAATCAAAACTGCGCTCAAAGAAGAGAAGAAACAAATTTCCGAAGAAGGAAAAGAAATGTTGAAGCGCAGATTCAATTCGCTCAAAATAACTTGGGGAAGTAAGAACATTGATGAGTTCGTTCGAGCATACCAATGTGTAACAGCTATCGATTTCTATTACAAAATTGCAAAGGGTAGAATTGAGTTAAAGAAACTCAAAACGCATACTGTGGAAGGTGATCGTATTCGATTCGACAAGATCACACAGGAAAAACACGAAGAAATTACGCGCATTGTGACTACTGCTCCTTCAACCGGAGACACGGTGCTTATTGGAGATGACAAGCAAACAGTGGATTTCAGTTTATCTGTCTGTTGCAGCCCAATTCCAGGCGATGAAGTATTCGGTTTTATTACAGTGTCAGAAGGAATTAAAATACACCGAACGAACTGTCCGAATGCCAAAGAGCTAATGAGCAAATACGCTTACCGCGTGATTAAAGCAAAATGGAGCAGCAACGATTTGGTTCAGTTCGAGGTGGGATTGAAGTTCTCTGGAACAGACGACGTGGGTCTCGTTCAGAAAATAACAAATATCATTTCAACCGACATGAACGTGAATATGCGAGCTATTTCTTTCGAAGCGCGCGACGGTATATTCGAAGGGAAAATGGTAGTGCTGGTGCATGATACAGAGCACCTCAATCATTTGATCAAAAACCTCAAAGATGTCGATGGCGTCTTAACGGTCGATCGTATTGAAAGTGAATTTGCCTAATGCATCTTCATCTTTCGTATTTTTGAAACATGACCCCTGCCGGAAAAATAGAATTGTTGCTTCATTCCAAGAAGAAACAATTGGCCGTTCTTATTGATCCAGATAAATGGAACAGTGAAAACGCCAAACAACAAGGAGCTTTATATAAGGCTGCCGGAGTAGATTTTTTATTAGTGGGTGGTAGCTTGAATGCGGCGTCAGATTTCAACGATCGTGTAGAACATTTACGCGCGACTTGTCCTTTGCCTCTTGTGCTTTTTCCTGGTCATCCTTTACAATTAACGAAGCATGTTGACGCTACACTTTTTCTTTCGTTGATATCTGGAAGAAATGCGGAATACCTCATCGGACATCAAGTTGTATCTGCTCCCTATTTGCATGAATGGAAACAAGAAGTCATTCCAACCGGATACATGTTAGTGAATGGGGGAAATACCACAACAGCTATTTACATCAGTCAGACCGTGCCGCTTCCAAATGATAAACCCGAAGTGGCCGCGGCAACCGCGCTTGCAGGAAAATACTTAGGACTCCGTTGTTTTTATTTAGATACCGGAAGCGGAGCAGATTTTCCTGTTTCTCAGGAATTGATTTACGCTGTAAAAAAGACCACGCAACTTCCTGTAATTGTTGGAGGTGGAATAGTGAATGAACAACAAGCGCATGCCGCTTGGCAAGCAGGTGCCGATGTTGTGGTTATGGGAACAGCGGTAGAACAGAATCCTGAAATACTTTTCGAAATACAAAAATTGAACGCCTTATGATTCGTAGACCTTTCAACCTAAAAAAATGGATTGAAGAAAACAGAAGTTTACTTCAACCACCCGTTGGAAATAAAAATCTTTATGTTGAATCGGAAGACTACGTGATCATGATTGTGGGCGGACCAAACGCTCGTAAAGATTATCACTACAACGAGACCGAAGAATGGTTCTTCCAAGTTGAAGGCAGCGTTATGATTGGTGTGCAAGAAGATGGCAAGGCCATAGATATTGAAGTGAAAGAAGGAGAAATGTTCTTACTTCCACCAAGAACACCACACCAACCGCGCAGAGGTGAAGGAACTGTTGGAATTGTAATCGAAGTGAAACGTGCAGATCGCGAGCTGAAAGACGGTCTGTTGTGGTTCTGTGAAAAGTGTAATCAACCCCTTCACGAAACCTATTTCGTGCTGGAAAATATTGAAAAAGATTTCCTTCCTCGTTTCAAAGAATTTTATGGAAATGAAGAAATGAGAACGTGTAAATCCTGCGGACACTTGATGGAAACGGATCCTAAATTCGTTTAATTACTAACGTCTCTTCAACCACAGCTCCGGGTTTTGCGGAACCCAACCGGCCTCGGAAACTTTTCCCAATTCGAAGTGTAAGACATAGCCCTCGCCATTGTCGGCTACAGTTCCTATTTTATCCTTAGCATTCACTTTGGTTCCTACAGCCACAGCTGCGTTTTGTAAACCGCTGTATACCGTTTTATAGGCCCCGTGTGTCACAATAACATTCATTCCAGCCCCTTGAATATTGAACACGCTTGTTACGGTTCCACTGAAAACTGAATAAATTTCAGCGTTAGCGGAAGTAATAAAATCCACCCCCTTGTTGTTCACTTCAATTCCAGAAATGGATTCATGGGCGTGCTTTCCAAACTTAGAGCCAATAGCTCCGGATGAAACCGGCCATGGCAAGCTTCCTTTATTCTGCTCAAAGACCGTGCTTGCCAATACAACTTCAGGTGCACTTTCAATTTTCGCAGCTGGTTTTTCCACCACCTTAGGCGGAGTCACAACCGCTACTGGAGTATTTGTTTTTACGGGGGTTGAGGATCCGGCTGCACTTGCAGACGCGTTATTCGCCGCCTTGGTATTGGCTGCTAATCTTCGTGCTTCTTCCTTCTTTTTTTCTTCGGCAAGTCTTGCCTTTTCGGCTTCCTTTTTACGCATGCGCTCACTCTCCGCCGCTATTTCCTGCCTTACGACCTCTTCGATTTTTGCCGTTAATTGTCTTCGCTCCAATTCCTTTTGACGTTGAACCTCACGCAATTTCACCTCTTCCGTTTTTAAAAAATCTAGCTTTTTCTGTTGTTCAGATTTGTTCAATGCAATCTCATTCCTTTCGTTTTGTTCGTCGCTCGATAAAGTCAATTTCGTTTGCTTTTTTCCTTCCAACATGGAAATGTTTTCGGCAATTTCCAGCTGCGCATTTTTCATTTGTTGCGAATGAAATTTTCTACTTTCGGCATATTGCTTCAAGAGTTGAACACGCTTTAAAGCTTGAAAGAAATCAGTTGATGAAAGTATGAAAGCTATCTTAGAGTAGGATGAGCGCTGCTTGTAGCTGTTGTAAATCATTTTCGCATACTCTGCTTTCAAATCTTGAATAGTGCTATCCAATTCACCCACACGACCTTCTCCATTTTTTATTTCCCCGTCAATTGTGCCAACTTCAGAATTGATGGATTGAATTAACTCTTCCCGCAAACGAATTTGTTCGTTCAACAGAGTAAGTTCCGCAGAAGCATTGCGCTGATCTGTCTGATACTCTTTAATAAGCTGCTTCGTTCGTGCTATTTCGCTGTTTAACTCTGTTCTCCTAGATGTAAGTTCGGCCTTCTTCGTTTGGGCAAATACCCATTGAAACGTAATTCCAGAACAAACAAGAATTAACACAAGAAGGCCATAAGAAACATGTGATTTATTCAGCTTATTCATGCCTATTTCCGTTTAATTGGATAGTCCTTGTCATAGTCGAACGAGAAATCGTAATGATTCTGTGTGTTCAACCGAATGATTCTAAAGTCGAGCGATGTCTTTCCCTTTATGTCATCGATTTGAATATTGCATTTATGCGGATAATGCGAAAGGTCCTCCTCATCGAAATCGGAATAATTTATCTGAACCATTCGCCTAGTTCGAATATCCGTTAGTTCGCATTTCACTATTTTATAATTATTCGATTCAATCCAGAATTTCGAAGAAATCCAATCATTGTCTTCAAGCCGTTTGGATATTCTTCTTCCTTCATGATTCGACAACGAATCTTGGCTCTCCGTTGCTCTTCTCACCCGCCGAGACAATCGCGAAACCAAGGTGTAATATTCTACATCCTGTAATTCAATTCCGCTTTTCATCTTTCCTTCTTCGCGACTTAATCCTATTGGATTTCCTATGAGCAAATCTTGCAACGTAGATACATCCAAATCAATTTTTGCCAAAGCACTCAATTGATCTACTGATCCAAGAAACACATACCTGTCACCAGGAATATCCGAAACCATTTTCAAGCTGTCTTTGTCCACGATCAGACGTAAGACTTCAATACCTAGCGCAGGACTTACACTTACCGAAACCGCACTATCCTTTCGCATACGAACAGTGGCTTTGAATCCTTGCTGATCGTCACCGTTGGTAAACTCTGCATCGAGCTTCATACCCAACCATTCAAAGTCGAATTTATTTTTATCTATATGACGAATTAAAAAAGCTTGTGACCTTTCCTTCAGCGGTTCTTGCGTAACAATAACTTCCTTGCTTTTACAAGAAAACAAAACCGGAATAAGGAGAATGAAGAGATACTTATTCAATGAACTTCTTTTGGTTAATTTTTTCTTTCAGTTTCGAATGAGTTGGATTCAACAATAATGCCTTATTCCAACTTTCCATTGCTTTTACTTCATTTCCCAACATGAAATAAGAGTCTCCTAAATGTTCCCAAATTTCGTGGTCTGTAGAAAGCAGCGCCACTGCCTTTTCTAATTCAACAACTGACACTTGGTATTGCTTCTTCTGAAACAATATGAAGCCATACGTATCTAGGTAAATAGCATTGTCGGGTTGCATTGAAACGGCATACTGAACAATTCCCATGGCTTTATCGAGCTGAATTTTTTTCAAAGCAAGGTAATAAGCATAGTTATTCAACGCGGTTGCATTCTCCGGATTTTGAATCAATGCTTGCTCGAACGCCTTCTCGCATTCGATCCAATTGTTCGTTTTAAAATAAGCACTTCCCAAGGAAGAGTAAAACTGCGAAAGCAGTTCGGGACTATCAATTACCAAATCTCTGCCGGTGATTAGCAGCTCTATAGCCTTCGGATAATCAAGCAACTTCAAGTATCCGAGACCTGTGTAATAGTAGACCTCTGCGTCCGTCGGGAAAAGTTCGATGGCCTCATTTCCGAATTTCACCAATTCATTCCACTTCCGCAATTGCTTTTGGTTTCCCAACAAAAAATGCCAAACCAAGACATCACTTTTGTACAAGGAAACAGCCAAAACAAGCATTTCCTCTTGGCGGACAAATTTGTTTTGATGATTCGCAATAAATGACAATTGAACTAAACATTGGTACTCAGATTTAAACTGATTGAAGGTTAAATCAAAAATTTCCCAAAGTGGCTTCTCGAATTTTTTGTCTTGGTCTACTAACTCTTCATATTTATTCAAGACATCTATTGCATCGGACCAACCTAAATCCTCAGAAACAATAGACTTCTTCAACAACTCGTAACTCTTTGCATCTTCACCCAAAATGGCCAATTCACTGCTTTCTTCCAAAAGCAATTTACCGTTGTTCGGTATAACTTGTTTCATGTGAGCTAACCATTGCTTCGCCTCACTATCCAATTTCATCTCCCTATAAAATTCCAATAAATGAAAATAATAAGCATCCTCAACTTTATTCTTCTTTTCGAAATCTTCAAGAACTTTTCCGGCCTCTTTGAATTTCCCCTGATAGCTCAATAGATCAAACCTTCTGCGTGCAATATCTTCATCTTCTCCTTGAATAGCCGCTAATTGTTCTAAAACGAATACAGCTTGATTTATATCGTAGTCTGCAATTACATTTAGGTATTCACCTAAAATGGGCACCGGATTCGCGCTGTATTTAACCGCTAAGTCGAAGCACTTGATACCCTCTTTCACATTCCCCGAGTAAACTTCATAGTACCCAAGGTCTTTCAAATACCAAGAATTGGTCGGCTCCATTTCGACAGCCCGCTCAATATGCTCCCTTCCCATTTTTTCAAATTTGGGAAGCTGAGAACACAATTTTGAAATTTCATAATGCGCCGCACTCACTTGTTCATATTTGAGAGCGGTATTAAAGTAATTGACGGCAATTTCAAAATTGCCCGCCATCTTCGCTTTCTCTCCTTCATAGAAATACTGCTGAAACTTCGCGTGATTTTCATCGGTAACAACAGACGTTTTCTTTGTTCCGCATGAAGCAAGAACAATTAACGAGAAAAAAAGAAGGGTTTTATTAATCATTGTTTTGAATGGAATTGTATGAACCCAAATCAAGTACACCCTTCACACCTGACACTTGACAAAACTCATCGATTAATGAATTTGAAAGCTGACAATTCTCAATTTTACTATTCGATTCAACGGAAGAGTTTTCAAGTTTTGAATTCATGATAGAGACATTGCTTGCAACACTAACGTTCGGACCAACGATTGAATTGTGAAGGACCACGTTATTTCCGAAATAACACGGTTCAATAATTTTTGAATCTCCTTCCAATTGAACGTTGTGATTTTGTGGAAGTCTAGAAACCACAGAGGCCATAGTCTCTACAACCGCTGCTTTGTTTCCGCAATCCATCCATTCGTTCACCTCACCGGGAACAAACTTTGCTCCTTGCTTCATCATGTTGCGCATGGCATCTGGAAGTTGGTATTCGCCTCCATTCATGATATTGTTGTCTAACAAATAGCGAAGTTCTCTCTTCAACCATTCACCGTCTTTGAAATAATAAATGCCTATCATGGCCAAATCTGAAACGAATTCCTGCGGTTTTTCTTGGAAGGAAACAATGGTGCCTTCGGCATTCAATTCCACTACACCAAACTGACGAGGGTCGTCTATTTTCTTCACCCACAAAACACCGTCTGCGTTTGGATCTAATTTGAAATCGGCACGGAAGAGTGTATCAGCAAAAGCGACGGTTACAGGACCCGTAAGGGCAGATTCTGCGCAAAGAATAGCATGTGCCGTTCCCAGTGCCTCGTCTTGATAATGAATGGTTCCTTTCGCACCTAGCTGCTCTGCTAAAGCAATAAGATTGTTCTCTACTTCCTTTCCAAAGCGTCCAATAATAAACGCAATCTCTTCCACCTTTTCTGTTTGAATAGATACAATGTCTTCTACCAACCGCTGTACAATTGGCTTTTCGGCAATTCTAACAAGTGGCTTTGGTGTTACAAGGGTGTGAGGACGTAAACGCTTCCCCATACCGGCCATTGGAATAACAATTCTCATCTATTGAATTTTATAGTCTAACAAAAGAAAGCAAAAAGGCCGAACACAATTCGGCCTTTCAATGAAGTAATGAACATTTAAAATTGAATGAATTATTTCACTCCGGTGCTGCCAAATCCCCCTGCACCTCTTTCACTTTCCGAAAGAGAATCTTGCTCTACCCATTCCACTTGTTCGTGCTTGGCTACCACCATCTGCGCAATGCGCTCGCCTGGTTCAATATTGAAAGGTTCATTGGACAGGTTGACCAAGAGAACTTTAATCTCTCCGCGGTAATCGGCATCGATGGTTCCAGGCGTATTCAATACCGTAATTCCATGTTTGAATGCAAGGCCACTTCTCGGACGAATTTGAGCTTCAACACCAACAGGCAATTCCATGAATAATCCGGTTGGAACCAACACTCTTTCGAGTGATTTCAATTCAATGGATTCTTCAATATTTGCGCGAAGATCCAATCCAGCTGAGTGCGCCGTGGCGTATGCGGGAGCAGGATAATTCGATTTATTAATCAGTGCAACTCGCATTATTTTCCAGTAAAAGTTGGTTTGCGTTTTTCCATAAACGCTGTCGTTCCTTCTTTGAAATCTTCTGTTCCAAAACATTTCCCGAACTCTTCTGCTTCCGCTTTCAATCCGATAGCTTCACTATCAAATCCAGCTTGCACTGCGCGCAAAGCACTTGAAATTGCTGACGGAGAAAGCTTTTCAATTTTTCCAGCGAGATCAGTCGTGAACTGCAACAACGCATCCAATTCAACAACGTGATTCACCAATCCCCATTGCAATGCGTCTGCTGCAGACAGTCTTCCTGCGGTAACGATTAACTCGGTGGCTTTTCCTCTTCCAACTAAACGCGGCAAACGCTGTGTTCCGCCGTATCCTGGAATGACACCCAAAGAAACTTCAGGCAATCCCATGACTGCATTCGAAGAAGCCACACGCATGTGACAGCTCATGGCTAATTCCAATCCACCGCCGAATGCATATCCGTTTACGGCCGCAATTACGGGAGTATTCAAACGCTCCACGAAATTGAATAATTGTTCATGTCCCAACAAGGAAAGTTCCTTTCCCTGTTCAACAGAAAAACTTGCGAATTCCTTAATGTCTGCACCCGCTACGAAAGCCTTCTCTCCTGCACCTGTTAGCACAATTGCTCGAACGTTTTCATCGGCTTCAGCATCTGCGAAAGCGGTGTGAAGCTCTTCAATGGTTGCCTTATTCAAGGCGTTCATTTGATCGGGTCTGTTTATGGTAATGATGCGTGTTGCACCAATGTTTTCAAGAAGTAAAAATTGAAATGACATAGCAAATTGTTTCCGCGAATTTATTCCAAAAGAGACTAACGAATCACAGTTACGTGTCCAATTAATTCTTGTCTGCTTTCCAACGAGTCGAAAGTTAGCTTCCACGTATATACATCGTTGGGAACAAAGTAACCCTTGTACCCCGCCAACCACGGCTCATTCGGATTCTTCGTTTCAAAAATCATGATTCCCCAACGATCGAAAATTTGAAGATGAAAACCGGTTAAATTTTCGCCCACCACCAAGAAGACATCGTTCAACCCATCGCCATTTGGTGTGATTGCATTGGGGACATACACTGGGAAATATGGGC
Organism: Crocinitomicaceae bacterium; assembly: GCA_040382375.1. Taxonomy (GTDB): domain Bacteria; phylum Bacteroidota; class Bacteroidia; order Flavobacteriales_D; family Sanyastnellaceae; genus CAIZGX01. The sequence continues at coordinate 4,367 of JBEIFO010000021.1, read as the reverse complement.
GAACGTATACCGAATCTATTCCCACGCAACCGGTATTGTTTACGGTAGTCAAATAGTACCATGTCGGTTCAGCTGGAATGGCGGTTGGATAAGGGCAGTCGGTGCAAGAGAGTCCAATTGATGGAGACCAATTGTAATTCAAACCGAATGTATTTCCGAATAGGGTCGTACTTCCTGGATAATCGAAATACTGATCTGGCCCCGCGTCTACTTCGGGCAACGAAAGAATATTCATGTACAACGAATCGGTATCGGCACAGCCGTTCACATCTGTTCCAACAACAGTAATCCATTGCGAAAAAGGAGCATTCGCCAACGTTGAACTCGCAGAAGCATTAACAACACTGCTATAAGGAAGCCACGAATAAAAATCAGCGCCGCTTGCTTCAATTGGATAGTACTCGCCTAGGCAAACGGTTCCACCTTCAGATGCTACAACGTTCAATTCAATAACATTGAGTGAAACTTCAGAATTTCCTGCTCCACAAGCATTGGTAATAGCAACATTGTAAGTTATTGAATTACTTGGTGAGGCAGTCGGATTCTGAATTGTTGTTGAATTCAATCCCGCTGAAGGAGACCATGAATAGGAAAGTCCTTCTTCCGATTGCAACACCACACTTTCTCCCAAACACAAATCTATGGTCGGATAAGTAACTCCACCCGGGACAGTCTGTTCCACAAAGACATAACAACTGTCTGTGGCCTCGCAACCTTCAGGGGTAGTTATGGTGACAAAAAATTGCTCGTCAAGGGTTGGTGTTGCAACGGTATTTGCGTTGTTCAAAGAACTCAAAGAAGATGAATTTTGCCATAAATAGCTTGAGCCGCCCGATGCGGTAAGTGGTTGAGAATCGCCAATACAAATGGTATAATCGGGACCTGCTTCTGCAATTGGAATAATGACATTGACATATACACCAACGGTATCGCTTCCGCACGCATTGAAATCTGAAACATAATAGGTTGTCGAATTCGCTGGAGTCGCAACGGCCGTGTTTCCATTCACATTTGAAAGTGTGGCATTATTCAACCAGAATAAATTACTAGAACCAGTCGCATTCAACGTCACAGATTCACCTAAGCAAAGCGGATTTGCAGCATCAAGAGTTGGAGGAATAAATTCTATAATCTGAAGGTTCACTGTTGCAGTATCAGACACATAACAATCGTTAATGTCTGAGGCAATCATAGAAATAGTAACATCTCCAACGGCATTGAATACGTGACTGGGTTGGAATGCCGTGCTCGTTTGTCCGTCACCGAAATTCCAAATAAAATCGGAGGCATTCTGAGTTCCATTGATGAATTGAGCGGGGCTTCCAACACAAATTTGAGACGGTCCTTGAACATTCGCAATGGCTTCCAATTGACCGAGATCAAAACGGAAAACCGCTAGGTTACATCCGAAACTATTGTTGCTTGATGACCAGGCTCCGGGTGTTGTAGGAAAGTCGTCGTTGTTCTGACAGCCTGCGCAAACCGCTTGATAAACCGAGCCACTCTTATCAAATCTAGAAGTTCCGCCGTCTACGTGTTCCGCGCTCGAACTTCCTCCGAGAAAAGATCCGTAAACCAACTGCGTGGCGCTCGCATTCAAAACCGCTAAATAAAAATCGCTTCCATCGGTTGTCGATTGAAACGCATCGGCAGTAATGGGTAAATTGTTCGTGGTGCTGTTGTAGGCAAGACATGTCAATGCGGGGCATGTTAATGAATTCGTGTGTCCGCCCCATCCGCTGAAATAAATTTGATTGCAGTCGCTCACAAGAAATGCCGTTGGTGAAATGTCTATTTCACCACTTCCTGTTCCAATTGTTGTGTTCCAATTCAGCGTGTTCAATGTTGAATTGTATTTCCGAATGAATTGTCCACTGTTCGGCTGTCCATATAGTCCTGGAGTAATGGTCATGGTCCCTGCGGTTTGTCCCAAACAATAAATGTTATCGTTCAAATCTGTTTGAAGGAAGTACACCTGGTCGTATTGCCCAGTTCCCACGAAGGTTCCAGAGGTGACATTGAAATTCACAGGGTCTATTCGAAGAATGAATCCGTCGGTAGCACCGTTCCAATTGGAGTCTTCACCGCCGGAACAGAAAGGAAAATTTTGACTTTGTGTTCCACCCGCAACAAGAATAGTTCCGTCATTCGCGAACTCCAAAGCGTAGATAGCATCGGCACCACTTCCACCAATGTAGGTAGACCATAACAACATACTTAGGCTCGAATTGAACTTCGCTATATAACCATCACTGTCTCCACCGCCATAATTCAATTGGGATGAAGCACCGGCCAAATCGGCATTTCCGCGGACACATGAGCCAATGAAAATATTGTTGTTCGCATCTACATTCACCTCTCCTCGAAATGCGTCGCCATAATTGTAGAACAACTCATTCGCGTAATTCAGTCCATCATTCGATGCGTCGCCCAAAAATGTTGATCCCGCTAAAGTTCCACTCGCATTGAATTTTGTTATGAAAAAATCACAACCGTCGGGGTGCCCACTTGTAAAAAAAGAAGACATCATTAAGGGAGCACCCCCACTAAAAATGGGTTGAAAAGTTCCAAGAGTTGTAGGGTAATCACTGCTTCCCGTCACCCCAAAAACGACTATACGATCGAGGTTATCTACAACAACAGAATGCGGAGTTTCTTGATGAAGTCCACCTATGTAAGTACTGTATAAAAGGGAAGATCCTGTAGCGTCAAATTTCGAAATAGCCACATCGAAATAATTCCCAGTTGAAGGATTGAACGTTGTCGAATAAGCGTTGGCTGTAGTTGGATAGTTGTTGGCGAATACGCTCGCTCCTGAAACCAAGTTGCCATTCAGGTCATCGCATGCGGTGAATCCAAAATTATTTGCTGCAGAACCAATGAACGAAGAAAACGCAATTTCCGGATCTATAATAAGCGAATAGTTTGAATCGTAAGCACCTAACACAAACTGAAGTCGATTTCCATTCAACACATAATCGCATTTCACCTCAATGAGGTGTCCGTTTATAGATTGAAACGCAAAAGGCCTAGACTCGTATATTCTTCCTAAATCATGATGTGAAATTAAGTTTCCAGAGGTATCCAATTCCAAACGCAACGAATCGTGATATTTCCATGAAATGAGATTTGGATTGGCGTGTGCTTCAAGTTCAAACTGGTATTTAATAGATTTCGATTTACCCAATAAGCGAAGATTTATTCCGTCATAGACATTTTGAAAATTAATGTTTTGAAATCGCTTCACATGAGCACTCCATTTCGTTGAATCGGAACCTAGGTAATAATTGAAGTAACCAGGCAGGTCATCCTCTTCCGCGGCATCGTTCAAACTTCCATATTCCAACTGTTGAAGGAAGAACAGCGTGTTTACACTTTCGGGAAGAGCATTAGGCTTATGATCCGGTATGAAAATCGTTGAATCGAAGAGCTCATAGGCGAAGCCGTTCGATTGAATCCAGAACGAACCCCCCGGAATTTCAGCCTTGTATTTAACTTTCGAAGGCCATTGTCCTTTGTTTTGTATGAAAGAAATCTGAGCAAATAAGGCCATCTGCCCAAATAGAAATAGGACAAAACAACAAAACACCTTTTTCGCCAACTCGGATATTCCCATGGTCATCTAGACAAATGTAACGCACACTAAGTTGCTTCAAACTACACGTTACGAATCACTTATATTTTTTCAAACAAGAAAAATGTCGTATATTCGCGGCCCTAAACAAATTCTATGAGAAATTCTTTGACTGCAGCAGTTGCGCTGTTGCTTCTTTTGAGTTCAGTTGCATTTGGTTTCAATGAATCCGATGAAAACGAAGTTGTCTTTGCAGTTCCTTCTGCAACAGCAGTAATCGAAAAAGATTCTTCGGCTACACAAGTTGACTCTTCTACTGTTCAAATTGACACTACACTCGTTACTAAGCGTTCTGAAATCATTGCCTCTATTCTTGAGGACGGTAGAAAACTACTTGGATTACCTTACAAAGCATCTGGCATAGCAAAATGGCCTTTGGACTGTTCTGGTTTTGTTAGCTATATCTATTCTTTACACAACATCAAGCTCCCAAGATCGTCTGGTAGTCAGGCTGAATTTGGACAAAAAATCTCTTTAAATGAAGCGCAACCTGGCGATTTACTTTTTTTCACCGGAAGAAACGCTCATTCAGGCAAAGTGGGTCACGTGGCCATGGTTGTGAAAAATGACAATGGGAAAATAACAATGATACACAGCTGTAATAGAGGTATTCGCTATGACGAGTTTCCTAAACTAAAATATTACAAAGAGAGATTTATTAAATGTGCGCGAATTAAAATAGACCCTACTTTAGCTAAAGTTTAAATTTAGCTTATGTTATCATTTTTTTCGA
>JBEIFO010000020.1:0-15195 GCA_040382375.1 Crocinitomicaceae bacterium | reverse complement strand
TCGTATTGAAACTGAAATGACTTATCCTGGCCAAGTCCGTGTAACGGTTATCCGTGAAAAGCGTGCTGTGGGAATTGCGAGATAATCTCTTGCATTAGACGAACAAAAACGCCCGCGAATGCGGGCGTTTTTTATTTCAATCAAAATTAGTTCAGCTTAACGCTTGAGCCAAGTCGGCAATAATATCTTCAGAGTTTTCAATTCCGACACTTAATCGAATCATTCCTTCTGTAATACCCATTCCAATTTTATCTTCATCTGGAACATCGGCATGAGTCATTGAGTAAGGATGCTGCGCCAAGCTTTCGTTACTACCTAAACTAACCGCCAACTTAATAAGCTTACAACTGTCTAAGACGTGAAACGCTTCCTCTTCACCACCGCGAACAGTGAAACCAATCATTGCACCCGGTGCTTTGCACTGTTCTTTATAAATAGCTATTTGCTGAGGTGAATTAGTTGGTAGTCCAGGAAAAAACACTTGCTCAACTTTCGGATGATTCAATAAAAACTGAACGACATCAACTGCATTCTTTGTCTGCTGATCCATGCGGATTTTCAATGTCTCTATACTGCGGGTTAACAACCAAGCGGTGTATGGCGCAATCATATTTCCTAAAAACGTGCGTAAGGTTTTAATGGCGGTAATGTTCTCTTTTTTTCCAACGGTAACACCTGCAATCAAATCGCTATGTCCGCTTAAATACTTTGTTGCGCTGTAACAAACTACATCGGCTCCCCACTCCATTGGCTTCTGCCAAATAGGTCCCATGTAGGTGTTGTCAACAGCGTATAAAACTTTGTTGCCTGAGGTGGCTTCAATTTTATTTCTGAAATCCTGAATGGCCTTCAAATCGAATAAATGATTTGTTGGATTCGCAGGTGTTTCGGTGAAAACCATTTTCACACGACTTAATTTATTTTCTGAATGAAGACGATCGTATAATTCATCTAACGAGTCATTCGGACCGAAAGATTCCCATTGAATTCCAAAATCAATGAGTACTTGATGAATGAAGTGATGTGTTCCTCCGTAGGTAGGATGGCTACAAACCAAAATATCGCCAGGGCGCAAATAGGCGAGCATGGTAGTTGCAATGGCGCTCATTCCACTCTCGAATGTAGCCGCTTCAGCGGCGCCTTCCCACAAAGCCAAGCGCTCCTCTAAAATCTGAAGATTGGGATTGTTCAGTCTACTATAAATTAAGCCGAGTTGTTCGCCTTCGTTCATGGTGTCTTTGCCATAGGCCAGCGCAAAAAAGCGTTTGCCCTCAGCGGCTGTATTGAATACAAAAGTTGATGTTTGAAAGATCGGGGTCTTCACAGATCCTTCGCTCCATTTCGGGTTATACCCATGGCTCATCATCCATGACTCGGGGTGTTTCTTTTCCATTTGCCGAAAATACGCAATCTATTCGTTATCTTTGGGCTTCGAAATGCAATTCGTACATCCCGAAATACTTTGGGCCCTTACTGCTCTAGCCGTTCCGGTTCTTATTCACCTCTTTAATTTTCGTAGGTATAAAAGAATTGCCTTTTCCAATATTTCTTTCCTGAAAGAAGTACAATCGGAAACCACCAAATCTTCGAAAATTAGGCACATCATCATACTAATTTGTAGATTGCTAGCCTTCACTGGTATTATTCTGGCCTTTGCTCAACCCTTTTTTCCAACTGCACAAAGCGAAAAGATGAATGGCGTTCGTTCGGTAAGTGTATACATCGACAACAGTCTGAGCATGCAAGGCCAAGAGGCCGGAGTTTCATTTTTAGAAATTTCCAAACAAAAAGCCACCGCATTAGTTAGCTCTTTTTCAAACAACGATCGTTTCCAAATCATTTCAAATAACTTCAAAGGCGGAGATCAACGTCTTCTCTCTAAAGATGAAGCACTTCAATCGATTCAAAGCATCTCGTTCAGCCCTGAAACAAAACAAATCAGTGCTGTATTCGAACGTCAGCGAGACCTGCTGAACAAATCGGCAGCTGACATTCACCTCTATTACTGGCTCTCTGATTTTCAACGCAACACCAGCGAAATTCAAGAACTTGCAAATGCTGAAAATGAATTTATCACGGCCATTCCTGCAACAAGAGACGTGCAGAAAAACTTAAGTGTTGACTCCCTTTATTTCTCAACTCCCCAGCGCATTTTAAACAACTCGGACACGCTGCTCGTTGTGATTCAAAATCACAGCGCTGAACTTATTGAAAATGCTCCCCTCAGTCTTGAACTTGATGGATTACAAAAAGCAGTAAGTGGCGTTACCATTCCACCCAAGGGCATTGTTACAGTTCCAATAGCTTTCAGCACAACGCAAACGGGATTTCATTACGGCAGCGTTAGAATAAACGATTTCCCTCTTGTTTTCGACGACGTACATTATTTCGCATATTCCATTTCAGAAAAAATTAATATTCTGAATCTCGTAGGAAGCGAGCAGCAAAACGTGTCTCAACTTTTCGATAACGACCCGCAATACAATTTCAGCACAGTCAACGAAACTTCAGTAACTACAGAAGCTATTCAAACTTCAAACTTCATAATTGTTCAAGGAATTCAAACGCTTTCTCCTCAACTCATTGGTGACCTTTCAAGTTACATAGACCAAGGGGGATCCGTCTTTATCATTCCGCATACTCTTTCAGACTTATTGAGCTACAACAATTTTCTTGGACGGTGCAACAGTGTTCAGCTTAGCGCAAAATCGAATACAGCATTAGCGGCAAACATGGTGGATTTAAGCAATCCGTTCTACAGTCCTGCCTTTGAAAAGCTTCAAAACAACGCCTCACTTCCATCAGCAACTTTACACTTCCCGCTAAATAATGGAAATTTCAAATCCATTCCATTAATTTCTTTTCAAGACAACTCTCCATTACTCGCTCTAACAAACCATGGAAAAGGAAGGTTGTTTGTCTCAGCCGTAACCAGTCTAAAAACAGAAAGCACATTTCTGTCGCACGCGTTGTTTCCAGTAAGCTTGCTTCGTGCAGCAGAGACAAGCGCTGAAGTACAAGCCTTGTACTATCAATTAGGAAAAGAATCCTACCTAACCTTAAGTCACACGCCAACTTCGGCAGAAGGACTATTCGAGATTAGCGCAACAACCAATTCCAAAACTTTCATTGCACAATCGCGAAGCCTCGGTGGAGAAACAGATGTTTTTCTTCCCATTGAAATGAGCGATGCTGGCTTTTATGTCGTGAAGGAAAATGGAGTAAATGTTATGCCTTTGGCTATGAATTTCAACAACACCGAAAGCAATGTCGAATTGATTGGTGCTGATGAACTCATGAAACTGGCGCAACAAATTGGATTGAATAATTTCTCTCTAAAAGATGCCGACCCAGAAATGCTTCAAGCACTTGCCACTGAATTAGGTGGAGGTATTTCATTGTGGAAATATTTAATCTACGCAGCACTTTTGTTTATTGCATTGGAAATCATATTCATTAAAATTTGGAAATCGAAAATATGAAAACACTGATTCAAAACGCCAAACTCTTTTCGCCTCTTTCGAAGCATCATTTAAAGATTATGGATGTAGAATTAACCAATGGAATTATTTCAGCCATTGGTAAAAATCTACCTGTTGGAAAATCAAAAATCATAGCCGGAAAAGACCATATTTTATCGGTTGCCTTCACTGATCTTCGAGCTAATTTCGGGGAACCAGGATTTGAACAAAACGAAACATTGCGCAGCGGTATAGCCGCAGCTAAAAAAGGAGGATTTACGCGCGTCTGTTTGATGCCTTCACTTATGCCGGTGACAGATAATCAAGGTGCTGTTCAGTTTCTAACGAAAGAAAACACACCTGCCTTTCAACTATTACCTCTAGGTTCTCTTTCAAAAGAGATGAAAGGAAAACAACTCACAGAATTTTCTGAACTTCAAAAAGCCGGTGCTGTTGGATTTACAGAGGATGAGCATACTGTATCTACTGAGCTCATGATGCGCGCACTTGAGTATTCGAAGCAAACAAACACTAGAATATTCGTTGCACCGAATGATTATTCGGTTCATCCAAAGGCACAAATGCACGAAGGAAAAACCAGTGTGAAAATGGGATTGAAAGGCGCAAGTGAATTGAGCGAAACGTTAAGAATTCAACGTGATCTCGCCTTGTTGAAATACACAGGAGGAAGCCTTCATTTTTACAGCATTTCCACCGCCAAGGGAGTTGACATGATTCGGAAAGCGAAGAGGGATGATCTTCAAGTGACTTGCTCTATTGCAGCTCACCAGCTTTCCTTCACGCATGAAGATATGATTGACTACGATAGCAATAAGAAAACATGGCCGCCATTCCGCAGCACTGCAGATAGAAAAGCTCTGATAAATGGTTTAATTGACGGGACCATTGACGCTATAGAAAGTCAACACACACCTTTGGTTATAGAGAACAAAGAGCTCGAGTTTGAATACGCCAACTTCGGAATAAGTGGAATTGAAATTTCATTTCAAACCATTTACAGTGAGGTAAAAAACGAAGTGCCCATTGAAACTCTGATTGAAAAATTCACAATTGGTGCAGAATTCTCAGCGAACATTCCTCCTATTCAAATGGAAATTGGAGAACCTGCGCGGCTCACTCTGATTTCCACTAAAGGCATAACCAAAGTATCAAGCAACACCTGGACATCCCGGGGAAAGAACACACCGTTTTTCAACACGGAATTAAAAGGAGCAATAACTCCTCTTTTCGCTTAAGCTTGTCCCTGAGGTCCGCCGAATGTCATTGGAAATTGCACATCTGCAACACCTTCCTTAATGATTCCGTTCTGAGCTTCAAACTTCGAAATGTTTTCTTGCAAGGCCTTCATTAAACGTTTCGCATGCTGCGGAGTCATGATAATTCTTGATTGAACTTTTGCCTTTGGCACATTCGGCATAACGCGAATGAAATCAAGCACAAACTCTGAGGTGCTGTGTGTAATAACAGCCAAATTCGAATAAGTTCCTTCGGCTACATTTTCAGTTAATTCAATGCTAATCGGCTGAGGAGTTTCGTTGTTGTTTTCCATATTAAATTATATTTTTCAATTCATCCAAAGTATCAATGGTAAAGGTAGGAACATAGTTGTGTCTTACCGATTTCCCGTTTTGTAATTCAGCTAATCGTTTTTCAGTGGCAGTAAAAAACACTTGATCAATTCCAGCGTTCCTCGCTCCTAAAATATCTGCATCCCAGTCGTCACCAATCATTAACGCCTCCTCTGCTTTGCAATTCGCTCGTTGCAGCGCTAAATCAAAAATGGCTTGATGAGGTTTGCGCACACCAGCTTCTTCGCTGTATACAACTGTAGAAAAATAATCCTCAATTTCTGCAGCTGCCATTTTAAACCCTTGAACTTCTATGAAGCCATTGGTTAAAATAACATGAGTATAGTTGTTTCTCGAATGGTCCAAAATCTCGCGAGCCCCTTCAATGAGATGAGGAAGTCTCGGGCAAACCTCTAGAAATGCGGTGGCGAATAATTCAACGAAATCCAAATCGTAATCCGCATTCACTTCATCAAACAAATCAATGAAACGCTTATTTCTGAGTTCTTCCTTGGCTATTTTGCCTTCCCTGTATAACGCCCAAACCCTTTCGTTGTGCTTGGGGTAAGCATTTAAAAAAAACTCCAACGAAGTGTTCTGAAAACGATCCGATTCAAAACGTTTATACAATTGCGTGAGTGCAATGATTGTATTTCCATTTAAATCCCAAAGAGTGCCATCTAAATCCCAAAGGATTGCTTTATACTTTTTCATTTAAAACCATTTGATATAATAGGCCGCTGAGGAAAGTATGAACGACCAAACCATGAATCCAATTATTAGCCAAAGCGGAGTGAACTTGTTGTGCTTAAAAAACTTCGCTGCCAACAGGGAAGTGATTGGTACAGAGATAATAACTGAAATAGCAATGAATCCAATGAGACCGAATTTATGTTTGATATATACAATTCTTCTTCTTCCCTTTGTAAAAACTGGCTTAATCTTTTTCGACTTCCAATGATTCGTCCACTTAAACAGATAGGTTCCGCCATAATAAAACAATAAAACACCAAAGGCAGCGCCTGTACTTGTTGTTAAAACCACTTCGCCAAATTGAATCGTGTCTTTTCCTGTTGCATAAATTGTAAAAGGAGTAATGACAAATTTCACTACTGCTAAAAAACCATACAATATGAATTGATAAAATTCCATTTAGTGCTTCATTAATTTTTCGGCTGCGTCTATAAGTCTGTTACTATAACCCATTTCGTTGTCGTACCACCCGACTACTTTTATCATATAACCAATAACGGAAGTTAATTCAGCGTCGATAATGCAACTGTGTTTATTTCCGATAATATCTCTTGAGACGAGCGGTTCATGTGACACTTCAAGAATACTCTGATGCGTATTCGCCCAATTTTCAAAAAGTTCATTGACTTCATGAGCAGTCGTTTTACTTCGAACCATAAACGTTAAATCGGAAAGTGAACCGTTAGGAACCGGAACGCGAATTCCACATCCACCTAATCTTTCACTTAAGTGCGGAAACACTTTCGTTAAGGCACGTGCTGCCCCTGTTGTAGTGGGTACTATCGAAGCAACTGCTGCTCTTGCCCTGCGCAAATCCTTGTGCGGCGCATCGTGCAGCTTTTGATCACCGGTGTACGAATGAACAGTTGAAATATAACAACTCTCAACACCGTAGGCATTGTCTATCAATTGAATAACGGGTGCTGCATTATTTGTCGTGCAAGAAGCACATGAAATAATTTTTTGATCCAGATCAATGTTGTGATCATTCACTCCGACAATCCACATGGGCATTTGATCTTCCGAAGGGGCCGACAATAGAACACGTGCAGCTCCATCAGAAATATGCTTTTCACATTGCACCTCAGTTTTCATCGTCCCAGAACATTCAAAAACCAAATCAACGTTCATCTCCTTCCACGGAAAATCCGATACACTTTGAAAAAAACGAATCGTTCTTCCTCCAATAAGAGCTGTATTTTCTCCAACCGATTCAATTGACATCTCAAAAATACCCTGCGTTGAATCGTATTTCAGCAAATGCAAGAGAGTATGCATATCGGCCAAGTCGTGCACGGCAACTATCTCCAACTCATCTCTACGTAAAGCTTCTTTGAGCAAAGTTCTGCCTATTCGACCAAATCCGTTTATTGCTGCTCTGTGTGTGCTCATTTCCTTAACTCAATTGCTTCTAACGAAAGTAAGTCATTAAATAGAAAACACCCTCAAAAAAAAGAGGCCCCACAGGGCCTCTTTTCAAATATTGAGATAAGCTTATTGCTTAATGAATTTAGCAGTTCCACTCGCATTGCCTGCAAATGTTTTTACAACATATGTTCCTGTTGCAAGAGATTCAACTCCCAAATCAATTTTGTGTGATCCTGGGGTCAATTGTCCAACATTCAAATTCTTAACCAACTGTCCGTTCACATTGTAAACTTGAACATATGCTTGGTTTACCGTTGATGTCACATTCAAGTTAACGAAGGCTGTGTTTGTTGTTGGGTTTGGATAAACCGACAAGCTAACGTCATTTCCATCAACACCAGCACCGTTATTTTCAGCAACATCTACAGAGAAGAAATCATCGCTGCGGAAGATACCACGTCCGTGAGTACCAGCGTAAATAACACCGTAGTTCTCTGGGTTCATGTATGGACGCTGACCAACTTGTTGTTGACGTAGATCGAATACAGGAACATAAGCCAATGAGCCTACACTTGCACCTGCCATTGGCTCTGCAGGAATTCCTGTCGAAACACCTGAACTGTGCGTCCATGTTGTTCCACCATCATTGGTAGCCCAAACGCCATACTCTGTACCAAGGACGATGGTGTTTCCTGAAGGATCACTCACATCGATAATAGAAGAATAAATTGGCATTTTGTTCAACGGTGAAGTGTTGTACCAAATATTAGTGAATGTTGGAGATGCCGAAGTAGCGTTGAATGATTCTCTTACCTTACCGCTACCCACACTTCCATATCCACCAACGGTAAGTACCAAGTGGTCTGGATCATTCGGATCAGAAGCAATACTTGTAATCGTACCACCCGCGTTGGTAATCAGTGTAGAAGTCGTTAAGTTCGGAATATCATCTACACTCCAAACCTGATTGAATCCGGTTACTCTATACAACGTTCCAGTCCAGCTGCTGTAATACAAGGTGTTACCATCTTTGGAGAACTCATAAGCTTTCACACCTGATCCAGGGGCATTGCCTATTTTCCACCAATCAGGAGATGTATTAAAGTTTAAAGCTTGACGAGTCATCCATAGACCTTCTGTTCCAAAGAATCCTGTAACAAAGATGGAAGTGAACTTGTCCTGAACCTGCCAGCGCTCACGAACATTTTCCAACTGATCCGCAGCATAATAGTACCAAGTTGTAGTGGTACATTGAATGTCTAAAACAGGAACAGTCATGAAAGTTGTATCCACACCAACTACTACAATTGAACTGTCGTTAACAATGATTTGAGCTCCTGTTATTGGGTTTATAATAGTATCTGACCAATAAATGGTAACTGTTTGTTCTGTAATCTGATCAATAACGTCAGTGTATCCAACGATTGTCGTGTCGCAAATAGTAGAATCGACAGTTGATGTCAAAGCTTGTGGCTCTAACCAAGAATAATTCGGATCTTCAGTAAGCGGTGTAGTTGAGTATACAGCTGGACGATCTAACACCTCCCAGAAATTAAGTGTATCACCAACAGGGAATCTGTATGGGAATGGCAACGTCATATTCTGAGTGTATAATGCCGTGTCTAACCACGTCGTATCTGTTCCGTTCACAGAACTAAACAAATCGAAGTCACGGTTATTCACCAACCAAACGTATTGTTGCGAGTTTTCATCGTTCGTGTTTTCGAACAAACGCATAGTCGTATAGAAAGAACCAGCCTCTCCATCATCTCCAATAACTGCAAGAACTTCATCGTCGTAGAATTCTCCACCTGACCCTTGAGCATTGAAGCGACTAATTGCTCCGAAATAAACTGAAGAGAAAGCAACGTTCACACCCGGAACAGTTACGTTTGAAATTTCACAATCAAATCCATCTCCACCACCAACTGAAACACCTTGCTGCCAAGAGATTGTGTTGAAGTTTGAATTTTCCATTCCAGGAATCAAAATTGTTCCATTGTCTTGCGCACCACCCATAGCTGCATATCCGCCGCCATGAGCAATTCCATAAAACTGCGTCACGTTGTAACCACGATTAATGGCCGTAAATGTGTTACCACCATCGATAGATTTGAATACTCCACCGTCGCAACCTATGAACCAATCTCCATTTGGAGCAATTTCAAATGTTTGAATATCACTGTGCACATAATACTGAGAGCTTCCGAAATCGAAGTTCGCCGCAATTTGCTCCGGTTGTGTATTTGCTCCAGCTTTCCAAAGTGTTACACCTCCAACCCAACATACTCCTGGATCACCTGGCTTAACCGCTAATGCTAAATCATAATAAGCCTGACCGTTTTCGCCAAACACTTCATATACGTTATCAATACCCGTTGGCCATTTCACTGACCATGAATTTCCTTTATCATTTGTGTAATATACACCTCCCATGATTCCGCCTTGTGCGTACAATACATAAGCAACGTTTGAATCATCACGAGAAATAGAAATACGTGTGCGTTGTTTGTTGCTCATACCAGAAGATGCACCAACTTGTGAGAAACTTGTTCCGCCATCTAAAGAGCGATAAATACGTCCGTTTGATACTCCAACGTAACAAACAGTTCCATCGGTAGACCATTCAACATCATGTCCACCTGTATTCGGAATTCCAGAAACACTCATGTTTGGAGCGGTCATACCTGGCTCCCAATATCCAACACCGTCTGCACCAGCGATCCAAATTCTTCCTGCAATGTTTGCATCTGCATTAACATCGTTGATGTAAGCCCAGTTGTCACCCGTTGTGAATTCAGCTGGGTCTGTTCCTGGAACCAACTCCCAAGAAGCACCTTGGTCCGTTGAACGGTACATTCCACAACCGATTGCTCCACTAGATCCGCTGCCGTCTCCGCTAGATTCAAACTGACTACCCGTTGCAACGTATATCGCACCGTCTTCAGTCGCATCAATCGAACTAATCGACATCACTCTTCCGAATGTGTCCAATGATTCTACTCGTGACCAGTTGTTTCCGCCGTTAGTTGATTTATACAAACCACCAGTAACAGACCCGGCGAAAATCACATTGTCTGTCAAAGCCAAAATTGCGCGGGTGCGTCCACCGATATTGTCCGGTCCCATTTCCCACCAACTCATATTTAATTCACGATTTCCTTGCAAACGATCAATGTCGTTCACCGCCGCAGTCATTTCCATAACGTCAGCTACTTCAAAGTTTCCCGTAATTAGGTTACCACGAAGTTTCTTAAGAATATCCACTGATTCGTTATAACCTTCAGCTTGCACGTTACGAGGTGCAAAGCTTGCACGTTGATTGTTGGTATTCACCACAACAACCGCCGCAGCAGCTGCACATACAAATCCAGAGGATAAAAGTAAATTTTTTAATTTCATAAATGCTAGGTTAAGCTAATAATTCAATTCGGCGCAAGATAATTGAGAAATGCTTATTCAAAAAACGATTCGACTCTTTTTATTTGCTTTTTTTTCCTTTCCACCGAAAATTCTTTAAAATAGGTGTTTTTCAGCATGATAGGAAGAGCGGACTAACGGCCCACTCTCGACAAATCGATATCCCATTTTCAATCCAATTTCTTCATACTCCCTAAATTGCTCTGGAGTCACGAATTCCTGCACTGGCAGGTGTTTCCGCGTAGGTTGTAGGTATTGTCCTAAGGTTAACACATCTACTTGAACTGACCTCAAATCCTCCATGGTCTCTAGAACTTCATCCCTCGTTTCGCCTAGCCCTAGCATGACACCACTTTTCGTTCGCATGCCTCCTTTTTTTAATCTGAACAAGACTTCAAGGGAACGATCATATTTTGCCTGAATACGCACCTGTTTGGTCAGTCTGCGCACCGTTTCTAGATTGTGAGAAACAATATCAGGGGCAACATCAATGATGCGTTGCAGATTCTCCCAATTGCCTGCAAAATCTGGAATCAATGTTTCCATTGTAGTACCTGGTGATTTAGCGCGAACCAATTCTACTGTCTTCACCCAGATCTCAGATCCTCCATCGGCAAGATCATCGCGATCCACGGAAGTAATCACCGCATGCTTCACGCCCATCAACTTCACCGAATTGGCAACACGGGCTGGCTCAAACGGGTCTGCCTCTAATGGTTTTCCAGTAGCCACAGCACAAAACCCACATGAGCGCGTGCAGATATTTCCTAAAATCATAAAGGTCGCTGTTCCTTCTCCCCAACATTCGCCCATATTCGGACAATTGCCGCTTTCACAAATGGTATGAAGCTTATGCTCATCTACCAACGATCTAACTTTTCGATAATTCTCTCCTGTAGGAAGCTTCACTTTAAGCCACTTCGGCTTTGGAATTCTCTGCTCTTCTTGTTCCATATTTCAATTCCTCTCTTCTGATGAATGATACTAATTATACTTTCTTCCAAAATAAAAATGGACATAACCGGAAACAAACAACCAATGATTCTTGGCTCCATCGGGGTACGAAGAAAGCACTTGGTTCGACATAATTTCTATTCGTTTCGGATAGGCCTCTCCAGAAATCCCCACCTCAAATCCTTTTAAACCATCCCTGTAATTGCTGTACTCGAAATGCATTGAGGCCTTGGCTGAAAAGCCCGGAACAATTGAAAGTTCACTAAAGCCTAAAAAATTACTCGCTCGACCATATATGTTATCTACGAAATGTTTGTTCGGATCGAATTTCTCCGTTGATAAACTATATCCATTCAAATTTGGATCAATGACCAGCACCTCCAAATATATTGGCCTAAGCAAGGAAACAGACGGACCTAGACCCCAAGCATAAGCCACTTGCACTCCAGATTTACGCTGTTTGGTGGCAATATCTTTCTTGTAGCCGTAGTTCAATTTGAAATTGTAAACTGCATTTTGTTTTCCGAAAACGTATGGACGAGCACTCGGATCTTGAAAATAGGACTTCTGCTCTTTCTCGTGTTTAACAAAATTAAAATCGTATGAAACTTGACGCACGATAAAAGCCCCTTTATTCTTACCCTTGACGTAACTACCACCCCAACCGTTGGTTCTAATAACAAGCCCTCCATAAGTCTGACGTGCATATCGACCTGCCCCTTGTTCGTTGGTCTCAATCTGTGCGTTCGCTATTGAAACTAAAAAAAGTAACGGCAAGAAGAGCAATTGAAAGAAAAGAGTCATAGCACAAAGTTAGTGCACGCGTCTTGAACATATCCCGCTAAAAAAAACTAATTTCATTGCTTCTATGTTAGTTTTGAAAAAAAAAACAACCATGACCAAAATGTCTTTAAAATATTCCGGAAATCTAAGATGCGAAGCCATTCACGAACAAAGCAAAACGCATCTTGAGACAGACGCTCCGTTAGACAACAAGGGTAAGGGGGAAAGATTTTCGCCAACAGATCTCCTTTGCACATCGCTTGCAACATGCATTCTTACTACCATGGCTATTGCGGCAGAAGAAAGAAACTGGAAGTTTGAGGGTGTTGTTGCAAATATCGAAAAAATCATGAACCAAACTCCTCGACGTATTGGCGAGATTAAAATTCATTTCATTTTCCCACATTTGGATTACGACGCAAGTATGAAAGAAAAAATACAACGATACGCACATGCTTGCCCAGTGAGTCGGAGCCTCGGTCCCGAAGTACTACAAACTGTAACCTTCGAATTTAACTGATTACTACTTCTGTGGACTTACTTGGTCGTAAGCAGCGCACTTTTCATGCTTTCTCTTACAAGACTGCAGGCTGAAAATTCCTAAACCAAGTAAAACAAAAAACAAAACTCTTGCAGATTTTTTCATAGTGTTCAATTGAATTACAAAATTACTTCAAACTAAAGTTAATTAAGGCCTAATTTGAAAAGCAGTTATCAACATATCATTGTAGGATGTACCTTTTTGCTATTGGCATTTGGCAGTTCCTTTTTACGCGCTCAACCTTCAAGACCCGTTCACAAATATCTCGGGCAAAATATCCCTCTACCGAAGAACAAAAATCCAAATGAGTTATTGCATTGGTTCAATAACAAGGGATATCCTTATGCTCAATTGGAGTTGGACACCCTGCTATTCGATGAAAAAACATCTGAATTCACTTGGAACATTTCCTTGGGCAAACGAATCTTGCTTGACACGATAATTACTCCTAACATACTTTTCAATAAGAAAGTCTTGCAGCGCTGTTTGAATTATGAACCGGGCCAACCCTACAGCACCGACAAAGTTCAAAGCATAGGAGCGGCTTTAAGTCAAATTTCATTTTTAAAACCGAATGCGCAAGTTTCAGTTCGCATGCACATTGAGACATTCAGTTTAACCGTTAAGGCTGACCGTAAAAAAAACAATGTCATTTCAGCGCTTATTGCTCTTCAACCTAAACCGAATTCGAGTCAATCCATGTTAACTGGTAATATCGACATCGAATTATCCAACGCACTTAAACAAGCTGAGACTATCGAATTTCATTGGAAACGACCCCAACCTAAAAGTCAAAGTCTCGCTTTTAAACTAGGCAGTCCCTTTACCGCTGGGCTGCCCGTTGGGTTTCAATTTGAATTCGCATCGTTCTTGCGCGACTCTACTTTTTCTTCAACCGATCTGTGCTTTAGACTTCTAACTAAAACAAGCGATCTCAATGGTTTCTCAGCGGCAGTAGGAAAATCTTCAAACACACACTTTGGATCCTCCTCTCTTTTCGGAAACACTCAAAACAAAACTTATTCGCTTCGTTATTCCAAAAACAACAATTCGGTCAATGCTATCAATTTCTTAATTGAAGGACTTGCCGGAACGCGGACTATTCAATATGAAACGAGTGCTTCAACAAAAAAACTATACGCTCTTCGAGCCAATGCATGGTCGAAATTCAATATTAATCAACTGCTCTTTGCCAATGTAAACCTGGAGGCGAATGCAATTTTCAGCGACTCTCTTTATAACAACGAAATTTCAAGACTTGGAGGAACCAAAAACCTAAGGGCATTTATTGAAGAGAGCCTATATGCTTCGCAATATGCTATGGTAAATTTCGATTTTGGGGTAAATCTCGGATCTGAAATTCAGGCTTTTCTCTTTGGTGACTTAGCAAAGATTCAAGCACCTGTTTCGAATATCTACTATGACGCAGGCTTGGGATTTCGCTTCCAACAAGAAAATGGCTCCCTCTCCATAACATACGGCATTGGAAACGTTGATAACAGTGGACTTCAACTAAAAAACGGTCGCGTAGGAATTACGTTCTCTTCACGCTTCTAAAAATACTTTTCCACAATATTGAAATGCCCTACTACTGAAGGTAATTTTGATGCATGGATATATTTTCACTTCTTATCGGGGCGATTTCAGGCGGAGCGCTTGTTGCCGTGTTTTTTCAATTTAATCGGAAAACGGCTTCTGATCTTACCGACGTTTCGTTTTATAAGACAGAACTTGAAAATGCAAAAGCTGAAACGGCCGCCATGCGCATTCGCGTGGAATCGCTCATTGATGAAAAAGCCACTACCAAAGCAGCATTAGAAGCTACATACAAAACGCTCGAATCTGAAAAACTATTGATGGAAGATTTAAAGGCAAATCTTAAAGTTGAATTCAAAAATTTGAGTAACGATATTTTCGAAGAACGCGTAAAGAAATTAAACGAAGCGAACGAATCTCATTTATCAGTAACGCTCACACCGCTTCGCACAACCATCAATGAATTCAAATCGAAACTTGAAAAAACAGAACTTGAAAACGTGGATCGTTCCGCTCGATTGGAAAACGAGATAAAGAATTTACGCGAAGCAAGCTCTAACATCGGCGCTAACGCCGAAAGTCTGACACGCGCGCTCAAAGGAGATAATAAGACCCAAGGGAATTGGGGAGAAATGATTTTGGAATCTGTACTGGAAAAAAGCGGCTTAGAAAAGGGAAAAGAATTTGTAGTTCAGCATTCAGATGTTAATGACGATGACAAAACTATTCGTCCCGATGTTATCGTGAATCTTCCTGAAAACAAACACATCATTATTGACTCGAAAGTTTC
>JBEIFO010000019.1:0-15353 GCA_040382375.1 Crocinitomicaceae bacterium | reverse complement strand
TGTTGTTATAAGTCTCGAGGTTGAATCGGGATAGATATCAATCTTCATATCGCCTAATCGAATGTGTAAGGTGTCATCGTCTTGATTTCCTTTGATCGTCGTATCATTGAGCAAGACAACAGTGAACTCATTCTTACTTTCGGTTTGCGCAACAACTCCTGTCATCGCAAACGCTGATAAAATCAATAACAACTTCGTTTTCATTTTTATTTTTTTCGTTTCTATTTATTCAATTCTTGGGCGAAAAATATTTCGCCCCTATAAGCCAATTCGTTTTCCCCGCCAATCAACAACCAATCGATCTTTATCGTTTTCGTTATTTCTATTTCTTGCCGCGCGAAGCACCCGTTTTACCTTTCGAAACTTTTCAACGCGTTCATCGAATTTCTGTGCAATCAATTCTCGAATGGTTAAATACTCTTTTGTTTTTTCTTTCTGTTTGAATTGCTGAAGACTTGAATCGATTTTCGCAACAAGAAGAGAATCTTGATTGGCTTCAATTTTCATTTCCAATGCTGTGGAATCAACAACCGGATTGTAAACTAGGTTCGACCATGGAAGGGTGCCGTTTGGAAAACCATATCCATAGTCAGTATTCCACATGTACGGAAAATCCGCTCCACCAGAATACATCAGAAAATTAACATCATCCCACGGTATCAGCCATTCGCTGCTTATTAAATAAATCGTATCGCGTTGTTCCAAAGGCTTCTCAATCTTCTTTTCTGGACGTTGATAAACATACTCCACCGCAGCAGGTTCATCAGGTATAACAATGAATGTTCGAAGTACCAACGCCACCACCCATGCAGCTGCCATGCCGCTTATCCAGAAATAAACGCTTCGATTATTTTCTTCCTTCTTTAAACTTTGCTTGCGATCTTCAATCAAACGGACACCAGAAATTTCCTTTTGAAAATGACTATGGATTTCCTCGTCGGAGACAGCATAGCGCTTCAAAGAATCCTTCTTGTCGAACGAAACTTCTGTCCGTTCAACTTTCGGCAACTCATCTTCTATATGTTCATTCCATTCGTTCATGCTGTCCAATGAAGGGTTATAAATTCTTTCAATTCTTTTCGTGCTCGGAAGAGCGTCACTTTCACCATGGATTCTGACAAACTCGTTATCTCGCCAATCTCTGCGTAGGAATAGTCTTCGTAATCGCGCAACAATATCAATTGTTTTTGCTGAAGGCTCAATCGTTCCAATCCTTCGTCTATCAATGCTTTCAGCTCACCGCTATGATCTTGCTCGGCCACTTCATTCGAAGCAGATAGGCTATTCTTCAACTTCTCTCTTCTCGACCAATCCACTACAGCGTTGTATGCCGAGGTGAACAAATAAGCCTTCGACTTACCTGCTTCAACAACGTCTTTCTTCTTCCACAATTTTTCATACACATCTTGCACAAGGTCTTCTGCCAATTCTTTGTCGCGCACCAACTTCAATACAAATCCAAAGATTCGATCAGACCATAGGTCTACTGCTTCATTGTATTCTCTTATGCTCATTCGACAAAA
Organism: Crocinitomicaceae bacterium; assembly: GCA_040382375.1. Classification (GTDB taxonomy): domain Bacteria; phylum Bacteroidota; class Bacteroidia; order Flavobacteriales_D; family Sanyastnellaceae; genus CAIZGX01. The sequence continues at coordinate 13,830 of JBEIFO010000019.1, read as the reverse complement.
CCAAGACGCACCAACTTACTAAAAGTTACAGGACTTCAATAAATAATTTGACATCTTCAATTTTTGCGACGCTCAGAACGACGCTCCTTGCGGGATTTCCTTTTGCTCTTTAATTGACTCAATTTATCGAAGAGCTTTTTGCCTATTCCATTCTTCAGTGAAGAATTCGTATTCTCTTGAGCCATTTCATTCAAAGCATTGGAATCATTACTAGCGTTGAATAATGAATCTTGATTCATTGTTTTCAATGAATCTGTACTTGTTGAATCTGCGCCAGGCAATGTAGCAACTCCCCCTAACGGATAGCCTCCCCAAGGTCCAGAGCCGTAATGAGTCCAATTGTCCATATAAACCACTCCTCCACATCCATAGTAGGGGAAATTATAGTTTATAAAATTATAGGGGAACATCCAATCTCCCGAAATCAGATAAAGGGTATCGCGATGCTCAACTTTCTTTTCAATCTTTTTTTCGGGACGATGGTACTCGTATACAATGGGAGCAGGCTCTTCTGGAATAACAATCATAGCCCGAAGCGCAATCATGAATCCCCATGCTAGAAACATCAAGCCAATTCTCAAATAAGTTTTATTTAGTTCTTTCCGCTGCTCCATTAGCAGATAGACTCACATTTCACCGAAATAGTTTCCTCGTTGCGAAAAATCGTGACTTACCTCACTTAAGGATTTCGAATCAACTCCTACTTTCGCATTATGAGAATCATTTCAATATTCATTTTATCAATCTTGGCGCTTCATTCAGCAGCACAAGAATTTCCTTATACGGTTGTTTTGAATCCTGTATATTCCAGTCAAGACATTGCTTTGCAATCTTATGCCTACGGAACTTGGGAGAATAGAGTGTTATTGATTGGAGGAAGAAAAGATGGCCTTCACGAACGTCAGCCCTTCGCTTCTTTCGATGTTGCGGGAATGCCTTCAAACATTTCAATACTAGATCTGAACAACTACACTTCCACCCCTGTTGAATTCGATATCATTGATGTGCAGTTAGCAGAACAGTTCTCTTCCACCAACATTGAATTTTATCAGACCGATAGCATTTTGTGGTTGGTTGGCGGTTATGGCTACAGCAACACCTCGCAAGATCACATCACCTACCCCATGCTTACGGCAATAAACTTGAAGACATTCTTTGAAGCACAAGACAATGGGACCTTCGCTTTTGAAAGTTTCGATTTCATTACCGACGAGCGTTTTGCTGTAACCGGAGGGTCGTTGAAAAAGCTGAACGACGTCTTTTATTTAGCAAGCGGACATCGTTTCGATGGTCGATACAACCCCATGAATAATCCGACCTTCACGCAGACTTATACTGAAAAAGTTTCAAGATTTATTCCAACACTCACTGCAAATGGAATTCAAGTGGAATGGCTCCCCAAATTCAGCGACCCTGCTTTGCTTCACCGAAGAGATTTAAATGTGTTGGAAGGAATTGACGCGAACGGTGACATGAACTTCACGCTATTCAGCGGGGTATTTCAGCAAGTGGCTGACTTGCCTTTCATGAATTGTGTTGAAGTGAATTCGAATGGTATTGCTGAAGTTCCTGAATTCCAACATTTGTTGAATCAATACCACAGCGGACATATTTCTCTTTACGATGCACAATTGCAAAAACAACATTACTTATTTCTTGGTGGAATTTCAGAGTACTATTATGAAGGCGATTTGCTTACTCAAAATATCGATGTGCCCTTTACGAAGAACATTGCCTGCGTGACTCGCAATGCAAACAATCAGTGGGTGGAAGAACTTAACCCTTCGATTATGCCTGGATTCTTAGGGTCTAGTTCTGAAATAATCTTGAATGAAAACCTACCAATGATTTCAGGCGAAATCATTGATCTGAATTCCGCTTGGAATGGAAGTGAAATACTACTGGGCCATTTACTCGGAGGTATTCGCAGTACTGCTCAAAACATCTTCTGGGTGAACAACGGAACACAAAGTTTTCCAAACGATACCCTCTACGAAGTCTGGCTAGTGCCTAATTCGGTTGATGTCCTTTCAACACGTGTACTTCCAAAAAATGTATTTACCATTCACCCGAACCCAACAAGCGGAAAATTCCGAATTGAATTTTCATGTAGTAAAAATTGCGATGTGGAATTAACAGCATTCGATTCGAATGGCAAGCAAGTCGCTCACGATAAACTTGGGAATTTCCAGTCTGGAAAACATAGCGAAGAAAATCGCTGGAGAATCTTCGAGCATCCGGGCATGTATGTTCTTCAACTAAAATTAGGAGAAGAAATCATTACTCAGAAATTATTGGTTGAGCCTTAACCCAGAGAAACTCCGATAAGCGTTCCTATACCGTATGTAATTGCTGCAGCAATAAGTCCGAATAACACTTGACGAAATCCGCTGAACCAAACGTTTCTTCCAGTGAATAAGGTTATGGCCGCACCAATTCCGAACAATCCGAAGGCACTGCAAACGGCACTTAAAATGATCGCCGAAAATCCTGTTGTAAAGAAAAAAGGAATCACCGGAATGATTGCCCCCATTAGAAATAAGAAGAACGAAGAGTAGGCCGCTTCCATGGCCGAACCTTTGAGTTCCTCTGCATTTATACCCAACTCTTCTCGTACTAAAATATCCAAAGCTTGTTCTTTGTTTTGCATGATCGAAGCTGCCATTTCTTTTGCTTGAGCTTCTGGTATTCCCTTCGCCATATAGATTAAAGCAATCTCTTGCTGTTCTCCTTCCGGATTAATCTCTAACTCTTCAGCTTCCAATTCCATTTGATTTTCGGAAAGCTCTTGCGAAGACTTCACGCTAATCCATTCACCCAAAGCCATCGAAAGAGCGCCTGCTAACATGCCTGCAAGTCCCGTCATGAGAACAGGCCCGCTTCCAGCGCTTGCCCCTGCAACACCCATTACCAAACTAAAGTTTGAAACCAATCCATCATTACCACCAAGAACCGCTGCACGTATGGCATTTCCGCCAACATTTCTGTGACGCTTTTCAAAGCGTGCTAATGTAGAACCCGAAATGTTTTTATTGGTGTGAAGAATATTTCGAAGGATGGAAACGTGAGCGGTATCTGAAATCGAATTCTGCATGTTTTGCTTCTTCCTTGCATTCAACACACCTGCAGACAATCCCTTCTCTGTATCTAACAAAACACCTAAGACATAATCATATCCGAATATCTTCCCAATTCTTTTCAACGTCTTCGCTCTTCCTGAAGGGCCCGGCATATCTGATTCAGGAAGACCCTTACTTTTCAAAAAAGCCTTTGCATGTCCCATTTCAATTTCACTCATCTCACGAAAAACATGCGCGACATTCTGATCTTCTTCGTGTTCTGCTAATAGCGCATACAAAAAAGATGCGTCCACTTCGGTTTGAATACTCGCTAAATTTTCCATTTGGTCCTGAATTGAATAAACTCTTATTTCTTTATTTTTTGAAAGTACAAATTACGAACTCTTCCGGTTGTAAGATAGAAACCTTCAACTTTCTTCCTTTTTCCTCTAGAAAATTGAATAAAGAAATTTCCTGTGAACTCGTCCTTGGCAAAAGGAGAGAACTCTAACTTATTATTTCGTGGGATTTTAACAAACAACACACTGTCGTTGGCTGTAACAATATATTTCGTATCAAGTTCAGGACTGTAATACTCCCCAATAAATTCCAAAAAATCCGAAGGTTGCAAGTCAATCTCAACTACTCGTTCATAATTCCGGTTAATCGCATTTGGATTGGTAACACAGAACTTGTCAACTCCTAATTCTCTCGAAAAAGACAACTTCGTGGTGCTGCCTCGAACGCTAAACTCCATATTACTCAAGGACAAGAGCTTCGTACTTCCTAAAAACAAATTTCCATTTTCAAAATTCAATTCGATTCTCCTTTTTGTCAAAGCATCTATGTAAGTCCCAACCCATCCTTTTACAATTGAACTGTCTATTGCGAAAATTGCAACAGGGGCTTCATTCGTTTTGATTTCCAAAAAAAGGTCCGCCACCTTTTGAGACAAAAGCATTGCCTGACTTTCGGCATGATTGGCAAGTAAAATAACGGAAAAATGTTGGTCAGGGAATCGAATAAAATTGCTACGATATCCCGCATCGGCTCCGCTATGCTGTTCCGTTTTAAAGCCCTTGTATGATTCAGTGCTTATCCCACCAGCATAAGCCTGCTTGGTTCCGTTGTTCAAGATTCCATTTTCCAACATCGCACTTATAAAAGCCCGACCACCTATTTTTTTCGAGTAAAAATTTTCATCCCATTTACTCAAATCCTCAACGGTAGTAAATAGACTCGTCGCGCCGTAATTATCAAATACTGGAATGTATATTTTCCAATTGCCTTGCTCATCTTGTTGATATGCAGAAGTTCTATTGGGAGTAACTTCTGAATGGTCACTGTGAAAATGTGTGTTCAACATTCCTAGCGGTTTAAAGAAAACAGAATCACAATACTCTCTTAGGGAAACTCCTGTAATTCGTTTAACAGCAACTCCAAGGATTGTATAACTTGTGTTACAATAATAATACTCCGATCCAGGGATGAAATTCAATGCAACTTGTCTGTGGAGCATCTCTAAAACATCATCTTCTGTAATTAAATCACCATCGCGCCAACCCGCTAATTCCTGAAGATCCCACTGGTCTCTCATTCCACTTGTGTGGTGAATGAGGTGATTAAATGTAATGACATGCCCAAAGTCGGGAACTTCCGGAAGATATTTCCGAATGTCTTCATTCAAACTTAATTTACCTTCTAATGAAAGCATTATTATTGCTGCCGCTGTAAACTGTTTAGAAATAGACGCTACGTGAAATATTGAAGTTGGAGTTATTGGAATGCCGTATTCTAAATTCGACATGCCGTATCCCTTTTCATAAATGACCTTACCATCTTTTACCAATGCTATAGTGCATCCTGGTGTGTTCGGAGATTTATAATTCTCGAAAACAGCATCTACTTTCTCGCGCAACGAATCTTGTATTTGAGCGTGCGATGGAACGAAAAAAAACACGGAGCATGAAAGAAGAAAAATGACCTTCATACTGATTGAGAATTTGATTATACGCATCGGGATGATTCTACTGAATTATTATTTTCTGAACAATCAAATTCGAATCGTCTTGAACTTTCAACATATAATATCCAGATTGAAAATTCAACTGTTCAATTTTTAATTCAGATTGACCCGCAATGAATTTATCTGAATAAACCAGCTCTCCTATTGCATTATAAATTTGCAAATTTCTTTTAGCTGAAAGCTTGCCGTTATATCTAACGGTCATATTGCCATTGGATGGGTTCGGAAAAACTTCTAACACGGGTCGGCTTTCGTTGATTGAAGCGACCATTGTAGGCATGCAATAAGAAGCCGAATCAAATAAATCCCAAAATGGAAAAAGACCTAAATTAGGAAGCACATTCCAAACAAGTGCATCGACATCGTTAATTAGATTGTCTGGATAAAGCGGCCTCGTGTTCAATAAAATGGCCCAATTCAATTGATTATTCGCGCGAACAATTTCTGTTGTGGTTCCAGGAAGCGAACCCATGTGATAATAATTACTGTGAAACGGACTTACAAACCAACCAAGGCCATAGTATTCATTTACACTAGAAGGGCTAATCATAGTGTCTATTGTTGCCGGAAGCAACATATCTGGCCTTGATGCAAAACCATCAACTGCACAAAGAATTTTGCACAAGTCTTCCGCAGAGCCAACCCACCCCCCTGCTGCATCCAATCCTTCAATGTTAAAACCTCCATATGGTGTTGGGACCATTAAAGGATTGTTGTAAACAGAAGGTACATATGAGGCATTCGAATAATCATAATAATTCACTTCATTGGGAAGTTTATTCACCATCAAATTATTTCCGCAATACATATCTACGATATTCAATGGAGCTAAAATGCTATCTCGAACATAAGTTTCATATTCTTGTCCTGTTATTTCTTCAATGACTCTTCCGAGTATACTGTAACCAAAATTTGAATAATGGAATTGCGTTCCTGGGGTAAAATCCAGCATTTGATTATCCAAGACATATTCCATAGTCGTTATTTCATTTGCCGGAGCTGCTACAGACATTGCCTGAGCAATGTAATAACTATCAAACATAGGGTCTCCTGAAACATCTCTGTCCCAGCCTCCAGCATGTTGAAGAAGATTTCGAACAGTAATATCATACACCCGAGGGTCTATAGCATTCTGAAAGGCAATTGAGTTTAATAGGCCGTTTGCACCAAAAACAGTATCATTCAATCCGACTCTTCCCTGCTCATAAAGATGCATTAAGGTTATGGAAGTAATTTGCTTCGACAAGCTAGCCAATCGGAATATATTGTCGGGGCACACCATCGTGTTTGCCTCTAAATCTGCATATCCAAAACCTCGGCTGTAGACGAGTCTTCCGTGGTACGTAATTGCCAATTGCCCACCCGGCACATCATAATCGCTCAGGAGATTAATCATTGCATCATCAAAGTTCACCAAATTTGGAACATCATATCCTGTTTGCGCATTTGAAGCAGAATAACAAAACAACAATAAAACAAATAGAGCTATTTTCATATTTAATGATTTCAGAGTTTTAAGAAAAATTAACGGAACGCGATGGCCTAATTATTCGCCTTTAACAGATGCGTTTTCAACAAAATACATATCGATTTGACCTTTATTCTTGGCCTCAATTTTACCTCTGTGTGTGCATGCGAATTGGTCTTTCACGTATTCGTATGTGCTGCCACTGATGTTTATTTTACCCGCTTCACCTGAGGATTCAAGACGAGAGGCAACGTTAACGGTATCGCCCCAAATATCATAAGCGAATTTTCTTATCCCAACAATTCCAGCGACAACAGGCCCCGTGTGAATGCCTATTCTAATTTCAAACACTTCTTCACCAACCAATTTCTTTTGCTCCAAATGTTCCTGCATGAACTGTCGAATCTCAATCGCCGCCTTTACCACATCAATGGCATGAGTCTCATTCGAAACTGGAAGTCCACCAGCGCACATGTATGCGTCGCCAATTGTTTTAATTTTCTCAATGTTATGTTTTGCTATAATAGCGTCGAATGCTTTAAAGCAAATATGTATTTCTTCAACCAACTGAGATGGTGATAGTCGCTCAGAGATTTTGGTAAACCCTTTGAAGTCCGTGAACATGACAGTTACCATATCGAATTGCTTGGCGTCGGCACTGCCCTTTTCTTTCAGTTCGTTGGCAACTTCTTCGGGAAGAATGTTCAACAACAAATCATCTGACTTTTGTTTTTCTATGCGCAATTCTCTGGTTCTTTCCTGAACTTCCAAATCCAATTCATCGCGCTGACGAGCGAGTAATAGATTATTGGTTACTGATTGACGCGCTAAGAATATACTTAATGAAATAGGAAGAGACAAATAGAACGAAATTCTATGACATATGGTTACGAAAAACGGTTTTGTAGTTCCTAACGAATTAAACAATTGCTCCAAAACAGGCCCTGCTAGAATGAAGACAAGCGATCCTATAATGATTATCCAACCGCCCATGACCTTATTCTTAATTGACAACAAAGACATCCTTACTATTTCGAAGGATGATATTAATAAAATTAAAAAATTAAAATTCGCGAAATTCTTCGCAGTAAAAAACTCATAATATCCAACCGATAAATATGCAATTAAAATGGACAAATAAACGTATGGTGTAAACCTATTCTTGGCATCGAACAGGGAGCGCATTACATGAAGCAAGAAAAAAGTTGTTAAGGCGTAGAACAATTGATTAACGAAATGAATGAGAACAACAGTGCCTGTCATCATTTGAAATGCACCTAGTTCAATAAAATTCGTTAAGGCCACGCTAGCTGTGAAAAAAGTAAAACAACTAAATAGCAAAAGCGTTTTGTTCTTATATCTTTTGTTTACTTGAAAAATGGTTAGTAGAAAAATAATACAATTGATACCGAAGAAAAAACCGTAATAAAGAAGGGTATTGCTACGTGCCGTGTCTATATTTTCGGCTGCTTCAGTCGTATGCAAACTAAATGACAACCATTCTGAATTAGACAGCGACTCTTTAATCTTCAGGTTTCCAATATTTGAATGATGAGCGAAGCGAAAGGCTAGAATATTCGAAGCATCTACATCTTTAAATGTGACAAGCACTTTTCGCAAAGGAATATGAAAGGCATCTTGAATAACAACTGCATCTCCTTTGTTGGAAATTGAACCAAAAGAATATATTAATTCACCATTTAGAAAAACCTCCATTGCTCCTTGCCATTTAACATAGAGCGCCAAAGTCCTATTTTGCAATTCCGGTGAAACACGAAACTTCATTCGACTCCAGTAAATCTTGTCTATTGCAAAAGCATTGCCTTCCGTATTTGTAAGGTTAAACCAATTCCGGTCGTCAAAATCAGACGTTGAAAAGGACGCACTGTCTCCCAGGTAGTATTTCGATGTAACAAATGAATCAAGATTCACTCCCGGAAATTTCCGCTTCGTAATGGAAATAGGAATTTCTGTATTTGTAAGGTTGTTGAGTGAAATGGTTGGAACCGAATCTTTCGGAATATCTGCAGACCAAGAATTATTAGAGAATAGAAACATAAAGCAAAGAACAAAAAACAAAAAAATGGAGTGTGCTCTAAATCTCATAGAGCAAATATCATCTAAACATTGCGTTTTCAGAAGAATTTCTTTCGCATGGTAAATATCTAGACATCACTATTGGCAATCTCTATTCGCGAATATGACAATAATCATTTTCGCAAACAACAATGAATACATTCAATTAAGGACAGAAAAGATCTATTCATGCAAAAACGCATCCCGCTTTGTTAAGAATGTGTTAAATTAACCGCACGATAAATATCATTCATGAAAAAAACGATAGTCCTAGTTATTTCCATTTTTCTATTTTCTTTCGCGGATGCGCAAGTAGATCATTGGGAAACCGCTGTTTACGATACTCTCGAATGGCACTACTTGGTGCCCGATGCGAATACACCGAACAGCTGGATAGACCCAGCCTTTGATGACGCGGCATGGTCGGTTGGAAGTGGCGGATTCGGATTTGGCGATGGAGACGATGGGACTACCATTCCAACCGGAAACATCTCTGTTTATCATCGCATTCAATTCAACATAAATAATTGGAACGAAATATCTAAGTTCATCTTGAACATGGACTATGACGATGCCTATGTAGCCTATTTGAATGGTGTTGAAATTTCACGCTCGAATATTACGACTGCAGGACAACCGGCTTGGAACGACGGAGCAGACGGACAACATGAGGCAGTTATGTTTCAAGGAGGATTACCTGACGAAGTTATCTTTCTAACACAGGACTACCTTTCAATTTTGAACAATGGTGACAATGTTTTTTGTGTGGAGACGCACAACATAACAACGAACTCCGGGGATATTACTTCAAGGCCTTTTCTTCATGTGGGACTAACGACGACCAATACTTATTTCGGAACGCCTCCGTCTTGGTTCGTTCCTCCGTTCGAATTTTACAAATCAAATCTTCCTATTGTTGTTTTAAACACCTTTGGCATTGAAATTCCCGATGAGCCGAAGATTGACGCTGAGATGGGAATCATTTTTAATGGCGAAGGACAAATGAATTATCTCACGGATTCATTAAACGAATTCTTTGGACCAATTGCCATTGAAACAAGAGGGTCCTCTTCCAGCAGCTTTCCAGCTAAATCATACGGATTAGAAACCCGCGGACCAGATAGCGTGAATTACAACGCTTCAATATTCAATTGGCCTGCCGACAACGATTGGATCTTGTATGCACCCTACACAGACAAAGCCATGATTCGAAATGTCCTTACCTATCATTTAGGTAATGAAATGGGTCGTTGGACACCTCGTACGAAATTGTGCGAACTCGTGTTGAACGGCGAGTACATGGGAGTTTACGTTTTCATGGAACGCATAAAACAAAATCCTGGACGCGTTAATATTGACGAACTTCTTCCTTCTGACACTCTAAACAATGAGTTAACTGGTGGGTACATCATAAAAGTTGACAAGACCACAGCGGGGGGAGTTATAGCTTGGTATTCACCCTATCCTGCTCAAGCTCCAAGCAACGAAAGTATTGGACTGCAACTGCACGACCCTGAACTTCAAGAATTAAATCCAACTCAATTGAATTACATTCAAACTTTTTTTACAGATTTTGAAGACGCTCTTGTTTCTCCAAATTTCACTGATCCCGTGCTAGGTTATCGAAAATTCATTGATGTTCCTTCTTTCATTGATTTCTTTCTGGCGAATGAAGTTTCGAAAAACATCGATGGGTATCGCATTTCTTCGTTCTTCTATAAAGAGCGTTTTAGTGAAGGAAATAAATTAGTCGCAGGTCCTCTTTGGGATTTCAACATCGCTTGGGGAAACTCGAACTACTGCGAAGGAGGCGAAACTTTCGGTTGGGAAATTAATTTCAATGAAGTTTGTGGAGGAGGAAACAATCCATCTTGGTGGAACCGATTATTGGAAGACAGTCTTTATGCAAATGAAGTCAATTGCAGATGGGGAGAACTGCGCACTACTCTGCTTGACACAACCTATTTGTATAACTACATCGACAGTCTAGCTCTAATTCTTGAGACTCCTGCCACGCGTCACTATCAGCGTTGGCCGATTCTGGGAAACTATGTGTGGCCAAATAATTTCATTGGAAATACCTACCAAGAGGAGATTGACTATTTGAAATTATGGATTGGAGAGCGAATTGCGTGGATGGATGCTAATATGTTCGGAACATGCGACACGACAGTACAAGTTACCGATTTGAATAATGTTCCATTTAACATATATCCTAATCCAACCAACGACATCTTGTATGTTGAAACGCCCTTCGAGAAAAATTTTGAAATAAAAGTCTTCACCACACAAGGCACATTGGTTCAACGTATTCAGCGAGCTAATGCACCGCGCACCGCTCTGTCTCTCGCTAATCTTCCTAAAGGAATGTATTTCATTCAAATTAAAAACGACAACCAAACATTCACTACTCAAAAAATAATCGTACAATGAAAATAAAATCATTACTCTTCGCCGTTCTTGTTGCCATTGCCTTTTCTTCTTGTGATAAAATCGCTGGCCCAGGCGGTACGTCTTCAATTACCGGAACTGTTTCAGGAATTAATGAAAGTTATGGACAATACGAAACCATTGAAATCACTGTTACTTCTGGAAGTATCTTAGAACACGGAGATTACTTCATCGTGAATCAACTTTCTGGTGACAACTATTACTTCTATTTCAATAATCCGGTTTGGGTGACTAGTGCTGATCCTGCTTTACTTGGAAGAACAGGTGTTCAGATAGATTTTTCTTATGATGAAACAAACTTTGAAATCGCTGCTAAAGTAGATTCGGTTCTAACTGCAAATGTTGGAAACGCTTTCAACGTCACAACCAGTGGGGACATTGTAACACTTACAGCAACTGAGATGGGAAACATCCCTGATCCAGATGATGTTACAACATCCTTCTTCGTCGATGTTTCTAATCAAGGACAAGTGGGAAGTGTTGGCACCGAAACTCCCATGACTGACATGCGCGTGTACCTGTGCTACGGCGAAAATGAATTTTATGATGAATCAACGAAAACAGGAGCTAACGGAGCCTTCTCTTTCCGTAACCTTCAAATTGGAAAGTATTCTGTTTACGTATTATCAAAAGACAGCGCTACTCAAGAATATACCATTCCTGTTCGTCAAGAAATTGAAATTACTGCAGATGGAAGTGTTGTTGAAGTCGGAAACCTTTTCATTCAGTATTAATGAAACGCTTAGCTCTCATACTATTGCTAGCCCTACCAAGTCTGGCCTGGTCACAAAACGATTTTTTCAATCGAAATGAAATAGGCCTTAAGATTAAGCCTACTAAGCGTTTTTCAGCTACGCTTTCAGGGCAATACCGTTGGAATGTATCTGAAAAACTTTATTCGAAAACGCTCTTCACTGCGCGATTGAAATATGATATTGCTAAACCATTTTCAATTTTGGCTACTTACAGAAGGACATGGATGCCCAATGAATTCTTCTATTTAGACAATCAAGAAAACACTTACGGACATCGATTTGCGGCTGGATTTTCGTGGGACATTCTAAGAACAATCAAACCAAAAGCGAAATCAAGTTTTAAGTACACTTCACAATACCAAAAAGAATTCTTCAAGTACAAACGCGAACAGATTTATTGGAGAAACAGATTATCGCTAGACCTTCACATTGGCTTGAAAAGAATGACTCCTGTATTGAGCGCCGAGAACTTTTTGAAAACAAATGAATATTACCAGCTCGTAAACGGTGTTGCTGTAACATCGGGTGCTATGACTGAAATGCGCTACGGTTTTGGATTGAATTTCGATTTACCCAACAACCATGAGATTCAAATCGGAACGCTTTACCGAAATCTTAAAACGAAAAAGAACGATGCTTGGGTTTTCCAATTCGCATATTTCTACACTATTGAAAAGAAAAAGGAAAAAGCTACACGAACAATTGGAGTTCCGGAGTTTTAGTATCTTTATTGAATGAAGAGTCACATCGCATTCATTTTATTTCTCGCTGTATGTCTTAGTTCTTGCAGTATTGAAAAGAGAATTTATCAGCCAGGTTATTTCATTTCAGGAAGATCTTCTTCTCCTTGGTCGAAAGATATTTCGACCCGATTAATCTTACCCTTTCTTACCTTTTCTTAACTTCTCAACCCTTTTCAAAGACTCGCCATCGGCATTCGTCCGCAGGACATTAGTGCTTCGCACATTAGTCTGAAAGACATTCGCCATCGGCATTCGTCCGCATGACATTAGTGCTTCGCACATTAGTCCGCAGGACATTCGTATCTTTGATACATCATGAACCCTCAAGTAGACCTCATACTCGAAGAAGGCTGTGGCCGATGTATACTTGTTGGCACACCGCAATGCCGAATTATTATTCGAAACCTTGAAATGAAGGCGCTGCGAGAAATAGCGTTGGAAACAGGTTTAGATGAAGAAGTGAAATGGGGATTTCCGGCATATACTTTCAAGAAGAAAAATATTTTTATGCTAGGAAGTTTCAAAGAATATTCAAGCATCATGTTTTTCAAGGGAGCGCTGCTAAGCGATCCTGAAAATATTTTGGTTCAACCCACAGAGAACTCGAATTCAGGAAGGCAACTTCGATTCACGAATGCGAAAGACATTCTTAAAGCAAAGAAATCAATACTGGCTTACATCTACGAAGCGACAGAACTTGAGAAGTCGGGAGCGAAAGTCGAAGCGAAGAAAACATCGGAATACCCTATGCCCGATGAATTAAAAAACAAATTCAAAGAACTTCCTGAATTAAATGCTGCATTCGAAAAGCTCACCCCAGGAAGACAACGCGGATATCTTTTGCACTTCTCTCAGGCCAAACAATCGGCAACGCGTTATTCGCGAATAGAAAAATGCATGGAAGCTATTTTTAATGGAAAAGGAATGAACGAATAACTGAGCACTATGAACCGATCAAAGAAAATATTTATACTTGTTGCAACAATGTCGTTGCTCGTTGCTATTGTATTCGCATTTCAATCGAGCAGTGAACCTGTTTTTCAAACTACTCAGAAAGTTCAGCAAGAATTAAAGCAAGACATCGTCCCGTCAGAATCCATCTCGCATCTTGAATATCCGGCCCTACTTCCCAACGAAAAAATAATCTCTCATACCGGTTATTCCTTTGTCTATTCGGAAGAACACGAACAAGCGAAATGGATTGCTTATGAATTAACCAAAGAAGAGACCAACAGTCTCTTCGAACGTACCG
>JBEIFO010000018.1:0-15488 GCA_040382375.1 Crocinitomicaceae bacterium | reverse complement strand
TGAAAACGAGAAGAAGCGCAAAGTAATCGATGAGATGCAAGCCGATGGAAGAATTATGATTACGCCGTTAGCATTCATTCGCGGACGAAGTCTTTCCAATTGTGTGTTTATTATTGATGAAGCACAGAACCTCACTCCGCATGAAGTGAAAACAATTATTACGCGCGCTGGAGAAAACACTAAAGTTATTTTAACAGGAGATGTTCGTCAAATTGATACTCCTTATCTCGATGAGCAATCGAACGGATTGTCATACGTAATGGATAGATTAAAAGGACAAGATTTATATTGTCACATTACCCTTGAAAAAGGAGAAAGAAGTGAGTTAGCGAATTTGGCGAACGAAATGCTTTAAACCGTTTCTTCAATATTGGAAAGAACAACAATTTGCTCCTTTCCTTTCTTGGTAACGTTATAACCAAGCCCGCCTTTGTTTACGATATAACCGTCGAGGTACAATTTTGTAACGCGCTCTCCGAGTTGTGTGCTGTGTGTTTGATGAGCAGCATCGCGCTGAATGCGTGTCCAAAAATTAGCCTCTAATTGATTGAGTTTAATGTATTGACTTTTATTGTTCTTGCGAAAAGTCTGAATGATATCTAAGATTACGAAATCGTATTTATCCATGTTGTAAATCTCAAAAAGTTTTGGTTAAGCTTTCCAACGAAAGTACTCTGCATACTTGCTTCTGTGACAAATGATTTGAAAATTTTGCTCACAACATATTAACTAAATTTTATACCTTCGTTAAACAACCTTAATGAAATGAAAAAACTGTTATTCAGCGTTTTGATCGTTGCGCCTTTCTGTTTAAGCGCACAAATTACGATAACCAAAAATGATTTGCCCATGGGCGGAGATATTCTTGCACAAGAGAACGCAACCATTATTGGAACATTCGATGAAGGTGATACAGGGCCCAATCATGTTTGGAATTTCGACGAGAGTAACCTAACGCTAACAGGAAATATTCAGCAACAAGAATGTGTAGATATTTCAACCACTCCTTTCGCATATCAGATCTTTTTCAATAGCCCTTTCGATTCGGAACACAATTCAGACTTCGCAATAGGTTTAGCGTCAATAGGCGGAAGCACGCAAGGGCTTCCGGTTACGTTGGAAGATATCTATTCTTACTACCAGAATAGCAACAGTCGTTATGCAATTGTTGGAGTAGGAGCAACGGTGAGTGGTATTCCAATTCCACAACAAGCAAGTCCAGTAGACATCGTTTACGATTATCCGGTAGCATTCGGAGATCTTCAAACAAGTGTTTCGGAACAGGTGATCCAAATTCCAACCTTGGGGTACAGAAAAACAAATCAGACACGTGTAAATGAAGTGGATGGTTGGGGTACGGTGAATTACTTCGGAACGACGTACGATGCAATTCGTGTTAAAACGACAATTAATGCTGCGGATTCTATTTATGTGGATCTTTTAGGTTTCGGATTTCAGTTCGATCGTCCAGAGGCAATTGAATATAAGTTCTTGGTTCAAGAGCATTTGGTTCCATTGGTTCAGGTAAATTACACGGCTGGAGCAAATAGTGGCGTGTTGGTATCTGCACAAACAATAAGCGTATTAGAAGCTGCGGCTCCTCAATTCGCAGTGTTTCCCAATCCAACAACAGATTACTTAACTGTTAAATGGGAAGGTGCATACAACGTTCCTTACTCGGTTTTTAACATGGAAGGTAAGCGTGTAATGGAAGGAAGTATTTCAGACAACTCTCAGATCGAAGTGAGTGGTTTGGCTAACGGATTATACTTCCTAAAAACAGCAACAAGTGAGACTTATTTCTTGAAGAAGTAATAGAAGTTTATTGAAATGAAAAAGGGAGCGAATGCTCCCTTTTTTTATTACTTGAAATTTCTTAGTTGCAAGTGAATTCTGTGTTACTCGGATTCGGATCGCAGAAGTTCAAATCGGAAGTGTAAATACCGTTCATTAGCGCATTGATGTTACTTGTTCCATTTCCAGATTCAAGTGGAATGTTCAACACATAAGCACTAGCGCGTGAAGCAAATAGACCTAATCCGCCGACTACATTGGTGTAGCTCGGACGCTCTTGAATAATTCCGGTTACAGGATTGTTTACGTTGATGTAGGTCTTCAATTCGTCGTTCGCTAATCCCATGCGCAATTCGAAAGCACGTGTCTTATTTCCGTCATAGGTTCCTGCTTCACGACGAATATGCGAATCTGTTGGAATGTTGGTTCCTAAATATGAAAAGAACGGCTCTGCATTAAATGTTAGATTGTAATAACCTGAATTCAAATCGATGTCGTCAGCGTTGAAGGTACCAATTTTCCAATCAATGAATTTATCCGTAGATGACACCAGTACCGTAAGTGCATTGTCGGAGTATACATTCTCAGTGTAGTAAAAGCGAAGGGCTAAATCGTAAATCTCAGCATTGTCAATCGGTGTCCAACGAATGGAAACATTGTCGCGGTAGTCGATTGCTCCAGTAACAGTGTTAGTCGCAGCGAAGGAAAGGCCCAGGTTTGTTTGTGGGCTTTGGAAAAAGACACTCGCTGAAGGAATAACATTGGTCCAAGCAAATACATCTGGACGAGAAACGAAATCGGCTACGAGCTTATAGGTTGCATTTGGATTAAGTCCTGTCGGAGAAGCAAAGTAATAAACCGTTTGGCTAGGACCGTAGAACATGCCATTCACATCTTTGTCATGAACAGTAATTGGCTGAAGGTTGTGAGTTGCAATTGGATTCGGATTTCCAGTTGCGTATTCTTCAATGCGCAAGGAAGAAAACTCTTCCCACTTGTATTCAGAGCTGTCGCGAATCATGGCGTATTCGTTCAAATTTCCGTCTCCAAGAAAGGTCTTGTTAATCTTCACGAACTGCGTATCTGCCAATGGATCTAGAAGTCCGAAAACAACAGTCGTACTCGCGTAAGGAGCAGTCAAATCAACATCTGTACTGCAAGAAGAAAAAACAGCTAATGAAATTGCCGCTATGGCCGACAATGTAATAATCTTATTCATGTTTCAAATATAAGTCTTGTTTGAGGACTACAAATTCAATTCTTCGGAATTCTTACGCGTTCAACGACATTAAGAATTCGAGTGTGTTCACATTATCTGCGTAGTCAGAGAGGGTAGGACACTGGCTATTTCCAAATGGAATAAACTCATTTCCAACAATACATTGAATTTGGGTTTCGTGATTTTTCAGGTGTTGAAGTAAAGCTACTTTGTTTTCGTAACGCTCGTAGAATACTGACGCAACAGGCGATGCAATATTTTTGTCTTCCTTGAAAATAACAAATCCGTTTTCGAGCAAGTCTTCATTGTTCAACAACCAAACAGCTTTGTTGTAGTCGTAGTTGTTCGCGTATTTGTTGTGAGTGGCAATGCTTTGAAAACTGAAAATACCGTTGAAGATTCTGTCTAAATCGAAATCTTTTGGTAAATATAGTTTCGTCACATTTCTACAACCTAAGCCGAAATAATCGAAAAGGTCGTTTCCCAATTTTTCCAATTGCTCATCCGTTTCGTTCCCATCAAGAATGGCAACGCTGTTTCTATTTTGACGTATGATGTGCGGATATTTTCCAAAATAATTGTGGAAATGAACCGCGGTTGAATTGCTGCCGGTGGCAATAACGGCGTCGAATGCTTCCAATTTTCCTTTTGAAAAAGAATAGTTCAATTCGAAATCATTTTCAAACTTCCCTGCAATTTTTAAAAGTGCTGGAATAAGTATAGGATCATCTGAACTCAGTTTTATCAGAAGCTTATGTCCTGAAATAAGAACAGATAGAATATCGTGAAATGCAACACCAGGAATATTTCCAGCGCAGATCACAGCAATTGTTTTAGGTGAAGTGGCATAGGAATGGTCCTTTGTCCAGGCAGTTAATTTTTCAGCGGTTAGCTCATTCGCCCAAGCCGAAAGGGCTTGACGAACATTTGCAGCGGTGAACCATCCGTTGAAAGTAAATGCCGATTCAATAACATCGTTTACTCCGTTGAACTCCTCTTCGGTTAATCCGCAAGCATATCCAGGCCATTCTTGCTTGTTCGAAAAGAGCTGCAGAGCCTGTCCCAGTTGAACAAATGTTTGAATTCGTTGTTCTAGAGTTGAATTCATCGTAGGTGTATTAAATTTGCATGCGAAATTAAGGTTGAATTCAGATAAATAGCAGAATATGGCAATAATGATTACAGACGAATGCATCAACTGCGGTGCATGCGAACCAGAGTGTCCGAACCACGCCATCTACGAGGGTGGAGCAGAGTGGAAGTATAGCGAGGGAACAGGACTTCGTGGAATCATGAATCCATTGAACGGCGGTGGTGAATTGGATGCAGACGGACTTCAAGAGCCGAAGAGCATGGATGTTTATTACATCGTGTCAGATAAGTGCACCGAATGTGTGGGTTTTCACGATGAGCCTCAATGCGCTGCAGTATGTCCAGTTGACTGTTGTGTAGATGATCCGGAGTTCAGAGAGACAGAGGAATATTTATTGAAAAAGAAAGAGTTTATGCATTTGTAAATGCATTAAATCCGAGAAAGAAAAAGGGGCCGTAGCCCCTTTTTTTATTTGAATAAAGGAGCTCTTAAATCGAAGAGTAAAAAAATAGTAATTCCGGTTAGAAGAAATAAAAAGCTATTTATTCCAACTGTCCATGTGTCGGAAGATGTTTTTCTCTGCTGAACGAAGTAAACTGGAACGTACACAAGGCAAAGCAAGCCAACAGATGAAAGCATAAGTATGTTAGCAAAGGGCCAATGTTGCACCTTGAAAACTCCACCACAGGCGAACAATAGCACAACTAAACTTATGAGAGCGTTGAGTGATTTTTGCGTTTTTGAAATGGGATGATTGTGCATTCCAATGAGGGCTAAGGGAACCGCAGCAAAGAGCACAAGAGCCAAGCTGCTTACAATGAGCATAGCTGCTCCTGCCAAATGGAATATTTTGAAGATTGATCCGGTTACCAATAGTATACTGGAAAATGCTAATACGTAGTTCAATGCCTTTTTCATGTGTTTGAATTTTTGTTGATGAATTAATTGAATGGTTTCCATTTCAATTTCATGTAAGTTGTCATGAAAAAAACGTGGAAGAATTGAATAAAAGAACGAGTGGAAGTCGTCGCTATCCGACATTTCATTTTCAATAATTGTACACATGTGATCTATCAAATTAGTTTGCAGATCAGGCAAACTAATTCCATGTGATTCAATTTCTTTTCGAATGAAATCAACTTGTTCGTCAGTTAATGAGACCATGGCTCGTTCCTTTATTCGCATCCAAGAGAATTTGAAGTGTCTCAATAAACTCTCGGAGTTCGTCTATTTTCTTTTTGCTTGTTTGCTTGCCTTGTTTAGTTAGGCGGTAGTATTTACGCTGACGCTTTCCAATAAATTCCACTTCAGTTTCCAAGTCCTCACTGGCTTCCAAAGCATGAAGCAGGGGATACAAAGCCCCTTCCGTGATTTGTATTTTGTCGTCGGTAAGTTCCTTTACCCGTTGTGTTATTTCGTAACCATACATACGTCCGTTCTCTTTTAAAAGATTAAGAACAATGGTTCGAAGAGTGCCTTTAATTAGTTCTGATGAATACATAGGACAAATATACATAAGAAACTTATGTATCGATGAATTTATTGTTGAAAGCAAAAAAAAAGGAGCGAATTTCTCGCTCCTTTTTTTCAGATATCTAATTTCAATTAGTTTCTTGCTCCTCTCACAAACAACATCTCATCTACAATATTCTTTCCGCCCATAAGCTCTTCAACAATGAACAACACATAACGAATGTCAACTGCAATTGTACGTTGCAAGGCTGGTTCGTATGCAATGTCTCCGCTCATAGCTTCCCAGTTGCCGTCGAAGGCAATACCAATCACGTTTCCGTTTGCATCCAATACAGGGCTTCCACTGTTACCACCGGTGATATCTAAATCGGCAATGAAACAAGTTGGCAATTCACCTTTCTCATTTGCATAACGACCGAATTGTTTGTTCTGAATTTTTTGTGCCAATGCTTCTGGTACAACGAACTCTGGATTGCTGTTGTCACGCTTCTCCATAATTCCTGCAGCAGTAGTGTAGAAATCATAATGAACAGCATCTGCAGGAGTGTAGTCTTTCACCTGGCCGTATGTGATACGCATGGTGCTGTTTGCATCCGGTGCATATTGCTTTTCTGGATTCATTTCACGAAGTCCAGCTACAAATTCACGCTGTCCTTTGCTCATCTTCTCGCGAGGAATAAGTTTGCCCAAAGCATCGCCAAATTCACCTGCGCTCTTCGCTGTTGCAACAGCAAGATCTTTTGCAAATACTTTTTTATTTGGCTTCGCTAAGAAGTTCATCAATTTCGTTTTGTCAACGATAATAGAAGTCGCGAAAAGTTTGTCTGCATAAGCCTGAACGTTTCCTTTGTATTTCGCATCAAGCACTGCGTGCCAAGATGGACGAGCAGAGGCAGCAATGCGATTGCGATATAAGTTGGTTAATGCAACAAACACGTCTTCGTCTGTTTGAATGTTGTATTCAACAAAGAATGCTTCGGCGGAAGCTTTGAATCCATCAAGCATCGCTTGTTTCTTCGTAGCATCGGTTTCAGCAAAATACTTTTCGAACGTGCGTTGGAATTCAGAGGCCAAGCTCATGAATTCAGCTCCACCCATTCCGGTTAGACGAGCATATAAAAATGCTTTTTGTGTTTCGTTGGTGGAAGTGTAAAAGTCCTTCAACATGGGAAGTGCTTTTCCGTATTTGTCATTAGCTGTTGCATTCGAGGTTAGCCAATTTGTGAAACTGGTTTCAGTGCTCGCTTTCTTTCCTTCAACATCTAAACGCTTCAATCCGCGTGTTTGTCCAATGTAGTACTTCCAAGAATTTGCAGTGCTTGCATACTTCGCAGCATACATCAAGCGAACACCTTCGTTCGCATCCATGTTTTTCTTCCAAGTCTCTAATTTCAAACCGAAACATTCAACCAAAATTGGGTTTTGCACGTCAACAGCTTGCTCAACTCCGTAAGAAGTTAAGTAACGAGAAGTTCTTGCAGGATAACCCATGATCATAGCGAAATCGCCTTGCTTCACGCCACCCATGTTAATAGGGAAGAAGTGCTTAGGCTTCAAAGGAGTATTGTCTGTGCTATAATCTGCAGGCTTGTTTTCAGCATCTGCATAAATACGCAACATGCTGAAGTCACCGGTGTGACGTGGCCACATCCAATTGTCTGTGTCACCACCGAATTTACCAACGCTTTCAGGTGGGTTACCAACTAAGCGAATGTCGCGATACGTTTGATAAACGAATAAGTAAAATTCGTTTCCAGCGTAGAATGTTTTTACTTCAGAATTGTATAAACCGCTTTCATTCGCAGCTTTCACTAACTCTTTGTTGCGAGCCATAATTGCTGCATCGCGCTCTGACTCTGTCATGTTCGCATTCACAGCGCTCAATACGCTTGCTGTTACATCTTCAACACGAACCAAAAAAGAAAGTGTTAAGCCTGGAATCGGAATCTCTTGATCCAACGACTTCGCACAAAATCCGTTTTGAAGAATGTTGTTTTCTAATGTTGAAGAAGACTGAATCGCATCGTAAGCGCAGTGGTGATTTGTGAACACAAGTCCTTTGTCGCTCACAATTTCTCCGGTGCAAAATCCTGCTCCGAATCGAACAATCGCATCTTTCAAAGACGCTTGATTAATGTTGTAGATGTCGTCTTTGGAAAGTTTCAATCCAAGACCTTGCATTTCAGCTTCGTTGATTTTATTCAACATAGCCACCACCCACATGCCTTCCGTAGCGAACATTGCGCTTGGAAACATCATGAGCACCGTTAGTGCGAGAATGAGATTTTTTTTCATTTGATTTATTTGATGTTTGACTTTTTACTTTCTTAATTTCTTCTTGTTGGCATCCAACTTCGCTTGTTGCGCCTTTTGCATTTCTTCAATGCGTGTAGCGAATCCACCTTTTTTCTTCGGCTTCTTTTTGTTCGCTTCAATCTTCTCGCGAATTGAATCTTCATTCACGAAGTACTTCTTAATGGCCCACATTTGACCAATAGAAATAACGTTCGCTGTGAAGTAATACAAGCTCAATCCTGAAGGCATGCTGTTGAAGAAGAAGATCATCATGAACGAGAAAATGTTCATCATCACTTTCATGTTCGGCATTCCCGGTTGAGTCATCGTTGGCTGTGAACCCATGCTCATCTTCGAATAGACAAACGTAGATGCAGCCATCAATAAAGTGAATCCACTTACGTGTGAGCCATACATAGGTATGCTGAAGGGTAAATTCAATATACTATCATAAGCTGCTAAATCTTCTGCCCATAAGAAGCTCTTTCCACGCAGAACAATCTCAGCAGGGAAGAAGCGGAACATCGCGTAAAGGATTGGCATTTGAAGCAAAACAGGAATACATCCTGCAAACGGATTCACACCCGTCTGACGGTAAAGCGCCATGGTGGCTTGTTGCTTTTCCATTGGATCTTTTCCTTCGAACTTCTTGTTAATCTCATCGATCTCAGGTTTCAACACACGCATCTTCGCTCCACTTAGGAAGTTCTTCCAAGTGATAGGGAAGAGAACCATTTTAATAATAATGGTTACAATTAAAATGATCAATCCAAAATCCAATATGTAGTCTGAAAGGAACCAAAACAATGGGCGAACAGCATACTTGTTTACATAGCCAATGATCCACCATCCGTAGTCAATGATGTTGGTGAATTCAGCAGCTCCGCTTGCTTCAAGAGCCTTGTATTCATTCGGACCTAAATAAAATTGGAAATCAGCTTTCGCGTTGGAAGAAGCTTTTGTTTTTAAAGGAAGCTCAGCGTAATACGATTTCGTATGCTGAGAATCTGCCGGAACCATAATGCTTAAGTCTGCATTTTTATCGAATCCTTCGGCGCTAATAATAGCGGCTGTGAAGTAGTCTTGCTTCATTGCCACCCAATTCAACTCTTTCTCAGGACGCTTCTGATCGCCAGAACCTTCGCTCAAGTAATTGCGATCTTCTTCCACTTCACGATAGAATATAGAAGACTTGCTTCGCTCTGCTTGAATACCCTTTTCCTGAGCCAATCCGTTCAATAACCAACGGAAAACCAAGGGAGATCCGAACATTTCATTCTCCATTCCCTTCGCCTCGAAACTACATTTTACATTGTAAGAATTGGGCTCAAGCGAATACGTCCACTGCAATTGCGCGTTGTTGTTTCCGGTTGCTGTTAGTACTACAGTTGCAGCGCCATCCGTGGCATTGGCGTTGCTCGTTGAAGCCACAAAGTTCAATTCACTCGAAAGCAAAACAGCGCCGCTGCCGTTCTTCCAAGCAATGTCCATTTTACTCTGAGCAGTATCCCAAAGCTGAACTTGTTGTTCTGAATTGTATTTCTTGTAGTCAGCTTCCAACAATTCTGCTGAATGTAAAAGTCCTCCTTTCGAAGAAATCTTCACTTTTATTTTACTGTTGGAAAGAACCGTGTACTTCTCTTCTGCAGGCATAGCTGCTGCATCCAAAGATCCATATCTAGCAGTGTTCAAAACTGCAACTTGCGCTTGAGAAGTTGTGTCGTTATTGGCAACAACCGCCGTGCTTTCAGGAGCTGGAGTGCTTGCTTGCGGGGCAGTTTGCTCGGTTTGTTTAGGCGCATTTGCTGCCGCTTCAGCTTTGTTCTTTGCAGAATACCAACTAAAGCCAACGGCAATAAGTAGCATTAACGAAAGTCCAATGACGGTGTTTTTATCGAATTTCATGTTTAGTAAATGAGGTGCAAAAGTCGGAAGTATTCATAAAACTTCCACTTTTTTTTGTGTTCACTTCAATTAATCGTGAATTTTGCCAATAATCATGAAGCTCACCCATTCAACAATAAAGTTTTTCGTTTTGCTCCTATTGCTGATTGTGGTATGCATAGTTGCACTGGTTATTGGTAGCCAATATCTTTCCTTGAATACCTTGTTTGAAGGAAGTGAATCTCCCGCTGGTCGTGTCCTCTGGCAACACCGACTGCCACATGTGTTGGGTGCTTTAATAGTGGGAAGCTCACTCGCGTTAAGCGGAAATTATATGCAGGTCATCTTCCGTAATCCACTCGCAGGCCCTTCAGTTTTGGGTATCACAGGTGGCGCCTCATTGGCCATGGCGGTCATTTTTCTAACTTCATGGGGATTGAATTGGTTCCTGAATGCAGGAACTTGGGCCTTATTTATTCCCGCATTTGCGGGCGCTATGCTAGTGCTCTCGCTTTTGCTCGTTATTCAACGAAAACTTCCAATGGCATCTACGCTGCTAGTTGTGGGACTTCTTTTTTCCCATTTCACGGGAGCCATAGAAAGTATTCTTCAGAAAATGGCGGGTGCCAGCAATGTCAATCAGTTTGTAGTTTGGGGAATGGGATCTTTGGATAATCTTACCTTGTCGCAATTGCCTTGGCTGTTTTTAGGGGCCTTCGTTCCCTTCATTCCGACATTTTATTTCTTACGGAAGTTGAACGCTTTCGCCATGGGAGAGCAGATTGCTGCGACTTCCGGAGTAGATGTGGTGAAATTGCGTTGGGTGTTTTTGATTTCAGTTGGAATTTCTACGGCAACAATAACTGCCTTCTGCGGTCCCATCGCATTCATTGGACTCATGGCGCCGCATGTTGCGCGCATGTTCATTCGAACCTTCAACCAACTTCAACTTGTACTTTTCATTCCATTTGTTGGAGCGCTGTTGTTGGTCATTGCCGACGCCCTTTCGCGTTATTACGCATTGCCTTTAAATGCGGTTACTGCTGCAATTGGCATTCCCTGCGTGTTTTACATTGTGTTCAACCCTAAGCGAAGCGGAGTATGGATCAGCTAGTTGTGAAGGAAGTCAGCGTTGTTCGCGGAAAGAAAACAGTTCTTTCCAACTTGAATATGTCATTTTCTTTCGGAGAGTTGGTGGCTATTGAAGGAAACAACGGTTCGGGTAAATCAACTTTCCTTGAAACGCTCGCCGGATTAATTCAACCTACACTGGGTGAAATTTGGTTGGAAGGAAACAGTCTTTCCAAACTTTCCTTCGCGGAGCGCGCCAATTACATTTCATTTATTCCGTCTAGAAAAACGACAGCTGCTGCGCTCGAAGTAAGAACGGCCATTGCCGTTGGAGATTTATATGGAAAGAAAATGAGTCGCGTGGAAGAGGCCATTGAAAAATTCAACTTGAATGAGCTTCAAAATAATTTGCTCACCGAGTTAAGCGATGGCGAATACCAGCGTGTTCAACTTGCACGTGTTTGGGTTCAAGACGCGCCTTTGGTGCTGCTCGATGAACCTGCTGCGCACCTTGACGCGAATGCGCGACAAGAGCTCTTTGCTGAATTAATGAAGTGGGCTACCGAAGAAAACAAACTGGTTCTTTTATGCTCTCACGAATTGCAGTTGAATAAGCAATTTGCAACGCGTGTGGTGCAATTTTAAGTCGAGGCAATAATTCAGTTCCGTTTCTGTTTCACAAAAGACTTATTTTTACCAAAAATTATTAAACCATGAAAAGAAGGTTTACCCTTTTCTTCGCGCTTTGTGCGTTTGTTTCTTTTTCTCAATCGAAGAGCGTTACAGCTCCTATCACCGATGTAACCCTATTCCTAAGCGGAGCTCAGATTACCCATAAGGGCGATGTAACCTTGAAGAAAGGGGAGAACACGTTGGTTCTTTCCGGCCTAACTGCAGGTATGGATGTTAATTCCATTCAGATTTTGGGAAGTAAGGATTACACCATCTTGAGTGTTAAACACCAATTGAATTACACATCGAAGGTTTCAAATACCCGCGTGCGCGCTATTCAAGATAGTATTAAGCTTTTGGGATTTCAAACTGCTGAACGCGCCAGTTTGCGGGCCGTTTATCAGGAAGAGAAAGCCTTCTTGCAGGCGAATCGTTCTATAAAAGGAGACAATGCTTTACTCATTCGTGAAGACCTTTTAGAGATGGCCGACTTCTACAGAAGCCGCATGAAAGAGATTGAATACAAGATTTTAGACTTGAATCAAACCGATCGCGACAACAACGAAAAACTTCAGCATTTGCAAACGCAACTGTCACAACTGCAATCTCAGAACGTCACGAATCCAGGGGAAATTGAATTCGTAGTAACTTCAGAGGAAGATAAAAAAGCCGATGTCGTTATTTCATATTTGGCAACCAACGCAGGATGGACACCCTATTATGACTTGCGCGCAGAAGACATTGAGTCTGATATCGAATTCACCTACCGCGCGAAAGTTTGGCAAGGTACAGGCGCAGATTGGAAGCGTGTGAACTTGACCATTTCAACTGGAGACCCGAATGTGGGTGCGCAGGTACCAGCCTTGAATCCGTGGTACGTGAATATATACGCACCTCAAGCCTATCGCGGCAGAGCGAAGTCGGAGGCCTATGATGATTATCAAAAACCTTCAGCCATGGCTTCTGGTTATGTAGCTGAAATGGATAAAGATTCTCGGGCAATGAATAGCATGCAAACGTCTGCTTCCTTTACAACAATTACTTCAAATTCAGTAAGTACAGAATTCAAGATTTCCATCAAATACGACATCGCCAGCGACAATCAGCCAGTTGAAGTGGTTATGCAAAAGCAACGTTTGAAAGCTTCATACAAATACGTAGCTATTCCGAAGTTGGAAGCAGCAGCTTATTTGCAAGCAGACATCATAGACTGGATGCAGTATAGCTTACTAAGCGGAGAAAGCAACATTTACTTCAAAGGAACTTTTGTTGGAAACGGATACATAGATCCTGCCCTCGCAAACGATACGCTTCAATTGTCATTGGGACGCGACAACGCCATTACCGTGAAGCGCGATCAAGTGAAAGACTTCTGCAAGACCAGTGTTTTCGGAGTGAAAAAATCTACTTCGAAAGCTTACGAAATTACCATCGTGAACACGAAGAAGAAAGCAATCAATATTGAAGTCTACGACCAAGTTCCACTTACACAGAATGCAGATTTGGAAGTGGCAGTGGAAGAACTTTCGGGTGCTACACAGGATGCCGCAACTGGAAAAGTAACGTGGAAAATGACCGTTGAACCCGAGAAGACCGAGAAACGTCAATTGCGCTTCACGGTGAAATATCCGAAGAAGAATCTGATTCAGAACTTGTAAAAGAATGAGTCGATTGTTGTTTTGGTTTTTCTTGAAGCCATTGAGTTTGCTGCCTTATTTCATTCTTTATCGAATATCTGATTTGGCATTCTTCATTTTGTACGTGTGTTTCGGATATCGCAAGAAGGTGGTGATGTACAATTTGGAATTGGTTTTTCCTTCCAAAACAAAAAAAGAAAGAGAGCAGATTGCCTGGGATTTTTACAGGCACTTCTGTGACCTCATTCTGGAAGTCATTAAGAATTTTTCGGTAACTGAAAGCCAATTGCGCGCGCGTTTTGTGATGCACAACCCAGAGCTTCTAAAGAATTATGCAGAAAAGGGGCAGAGTATCATACTATGCGGTGGGCATTATGCGAATTGGGAAATGTGGGCATTGGCAGCACCCATGCAATGTCAAATGCCGCTTGTTGGTATTTACAAACGCTTGAGCAATCCGTATTTCGATCGCAAGATGCGCGAATCGCGCAAGAAATACGGAATGCAGTTGGTTTCAACCCGCGCAACAAAAGAGTACTTGGAAGAGCACCAAGGCGAGCTCATGGGAATGGTCTTCGCTGTGGATCAATCGCCCGCCGATCCTAAGAAATGTGTTTGGATTAGCTTCTTGGGAATTGAGACTCCTGCCTATTATGGCGCTGAGAAATATGCGAAAGATTTGAACCTGCCTGTTGTATTCGGACATCTGAATAAAGTGAAGAGAGGATATTACGAATCTCACTTTGAAGTGCTAACGGAAAGCCCTAGAGATTTCGAAGTAGGTGGAATTATTCAGTTAGCCAATGATCGCGTGGCCGACGATATTAACAGAGAGCCGTATTTGTGGTTGTGGACGCATAAGCGTTGGAAACACAAGGACAAGAAGCCGAAAGAACAGCAATAAAATGGGACGTTCGGGAGGGAAAACAAAAAAAAATGAACTCTCTCTTGTTCCTTTCAGAATAATGCGTATATTTGCAGCCCTATTTTTAGGGACGAAAATCAGACGACTATGAACCGCATAAAGGAACTTGAAAGCAGAATTAACCCAATCGCAGAATATCCAAAATTCTCTGCAGGTGATACCATTTCTGTAACGTATAAAATTATTGAAGGAGTGAAAGAGCGTCTTCAAACATTCTCTGGAGTAGTAATCCAAAGAAGAGGAACAGGTTCAACAGAAACCTTTACCGTTCGCAAAATGTCGAACAGCGTAGGTGTTGAGCGTATCTTCCCATTTGCTTCACCCTTCATTGATAAAATTGAAGTGAACAAGCGTGGTAAAGTGCGTCGCGCACGTATCTTCTACTTGCGCAGCCTTACCGGTAAAGCAAGCCGTATCCAAGAAAGAAAATACTTCGGCCCAGTGGCGAAATAAAAACACTTTGATAGAGTATAGATTAGGGTTCTTCGGAACCCTTTTTTATTGCTTGAAAATCAAAAACGCCCTTCCGTTGAAGAGCGTTTTCGATTCCTTAACCAAAACCTACACCCGATTGGGTGAACCTTACTATTGTAACGAATTCGTGCATTGTTAAATTGTGTGAATAAGAAAAAATAATCTTTCGAGGCACTTGAATTATTTTCGAAGCATGAATAATGAAAAAAATCCGTCGCTTTCGCACCTCATTGGTTGCGTGGAAGAATTCCATAACGCCTTTCGAATTCCTGTTCGAAAAACACCAACCGGAGAATTGGAAGAACGTGAATACACGTTGCGTTTCAATTTAATGAAGGAAGAGAACGAAGAATATCTGGAAGCCGCTCAGAACGGCGATATCGTCGAAATAGCCGATGCGTTAGGCGACATGCTCTACATTCTTTGCGGGACAATGAATGCACACGGTTTACAAGAGCAAATGGGTGAGATCTTCGCAGAGATTCAACGTAGCAACATGAGTAAGCTCGACGACAATGGCGAACCGATCTACCGCGAAGACGGAAAGGTGATGAAGAGCACGAATTATTTCAAACCGAATATTGCAAAGTTCTTAAAATAGAATAGCCCCGTTGTTGCTATCTTTGCACCTCATTTTTCACTATGTTAAACATCTCTTTACCCGATGGTAGCGTTCGCTCTGTAGAAGAAGGTACTTCTGCAATGCAATTGGCTGCTCAAATTAGCGAAGGTCTTGCACGTAACGTGCTTGCCGCAGAAGTCAACGGAGTAGTGGTAGACGCCTCGCGTCCGCTTCCCGACAATGCTACGGTGAAGTTGCTCACGTGGAACGATGAAAATGGAAAGTCCACCATGTGGCACAGCTCTGCTCACCTCATGGCTGAAGCGCTGGAAGTGCTTTATCCAGGTGTGAAGTTAGCCATTGGTCCTCCAATTGAAAACGGATTTTAC
>JBEIFO010000017.1:0-15574 GCA_040382375.1 Crocinitomicaceae bacterium | reverse complement strand
GCATAACCTCCAAAACCGACAGCTATTTGCGGACGAAACTCTTTCACCACAGCTTTCGCCTTCAACATGCTTTTCAATATTTTAATTGGAAGTAAAAAGTTCGAAAGCGTTAATTTTCGTTGAAGTCCTGCAATGGGAAGTCCAACAATTTCATAACCTGCTTGTGGAACTTTTTCCATTTCCATTTTTCCTTCAGCACCAACAAATAAAATCTCGCAAGATGGAAAACGTTTTTTTATTTCATTCGCAACTGCAATGGCCGGAAAAATATGTCCTCCCGTTCCACCCGCCGATAACAAAACTTTATTTAAACTTCTGTTTTCCATTTGAAATTAAAATGGGGATCCTTCTAATTCATCATTTTGCTCTGCATCATCATTCTCCTCGCTCATCTTCGAAATACTAAGAATAACACCGAACATAATGGCTACGAAAACAATGGACGTTCCACCCATACTT
Source organism: Crocinitomicaceae bacterium (assembly GCA_040382375.1). Classification (GTDB taxonomy): domain Bacteria; phylum Bacteroidota; class Bacteroidia; order Flavobacteriales_D; family Sanyastnellaceae; genus CAIZGX01. The sequence continues at coordinate 15,115 of JBEIFO010000017.1, read as the reverse complement.
ACGAGTGGTAATGGCTGCCCGGTGGTTGGAAATAAATTCACTGCAACTCCCATGTTAATGAAGGCCTGAATAGAAATGACTAAACCCAATCCCAACGCTGTTAATCCACCAAAATATTTCGGACTTCGAATAGAAATTCGAATGACACGAAACAAGAAAATAACGTACATGAACATGACCAATACTCCACCTAAAATAGAACCATACTCTTCAATAATAAAGGCGTAAATCATATCTGAATAAGGATGCGGCAAAAAATTACGCGACGATCCCGATCCAGGTCCTTTCGGAATAATTCCCCCTTCATAAATCGCATATTGCGCCAATTCAATTTGATATTTTGAATCGTCTATTGCACCAGCTTGAACTTCTTTTCCGATTAAACGGTTTTTCCACGTGCTGTAACGCGGAAGTAATTTTTCCGGCCCCAATTCACCTGCGGCAATAATCAAGACAATTAAACCCACTCCTACTCCAATTAGCTTAAACAAATGTCTCCATGGCACTCCTCCAAAAACCAGCATTAAAAAACACACAAACCCAATTAATGCGGCAGTTGAGAAGTTTGCAGGAAGAACCAAAGCACAAACTATTGCAATAGGAATAACAATGGGAAGAACACCTTTTCTAAAATCTCCCAACAGCTGACGCTTCACTGTAAGTTGTCGAGCTACATAAATAATTAAAACCAGTTTCGCTAAATCGCTCGTTTGAAACGTCAAGCCAATACCGGGTATTCGAATCCAGCGATCGGCATTGTTAATGTTTGAACCGAAGAACAACGTAAATACCAAGAGTGGGATAACCACCCAAATCATTAATTGTCCTATTCGCGAAAAAAAAGACAACGGCAAGAGATGGGCTATATACATGAAAGCCATTCCTAGACCGAGCATAGAAATATGCTTTATCAATACTCCAGCGCTACTGCCACCTTCAGCCTTCCACACCAAAGAAGATACGGCGCTGTATACAGCCAATACTGAAAGGGTGCACAAGAATAGTGCAACCATCCAGATCACTCGATCTCCCTTTAGATATGAAAGAAATTTCTGCATGATTTACAATCCTTTCACAGCTACTTTAAACTGACGACCTCTGTCTTCGTAGTTCTCGAACAAATCGAACGAGGCACACGCTGGAGATAACAATACGGTGTCCCCATCTTTTCCTAAATCATAAGAAACACGAACAGCTTGCTCTGCGCTGTCTGTATCAATAATAGTATCTACAATAGATCCAAATGCTTTTCTAATTTTTGAACTGTCTTTTGTAAGACATACAATCGCTTTCACTTTAGACTTCACCAATTCAGACAATTCAGAATAATCGTTTCCTTTATCTGTTCCACCAGCGATCCAAATGATTGGCTTGTCCACAGATTCCAATGCATACCACGTTGAGTTCACGTTAGTCGCCTTGCTGTCGTTAATGAAACGAATGCCATGAATACTTGCAACAAACTCTAAGCGATGCTCAATGTTTTCGAAGTTCATTAAACTGTCGCGCACTGCCTCTTTTCTTAATTCTAAAAAACGCGCGGCTGCACCTGCTGCCATGCTGTTTTGCAAATTGTGTCTGCCTTGCAATGCTAGTTCAGTAATTTTCATAGTAAATAAATTATGGTTTGTGTTTAGGTTAAAATTTAATTCGTCGCAATAGCCACCTTGTTCGTAGATCTTTCCCGGTTCAATTGAAATTGGAAATAGGGTGGCGTTTAATACATGTCTGGCCATCGTCTCTTGAGTAATGGCATCGTCTGCATTGAAAATGAAAACATCGTTAGACGTTTGGTTCTGCGCAATGCGAAGTTTCGCATTGGCGTATTTACTTAAATCGTATTCGTAGCGATCTAAGTGATCAGGAGTAATGTTGGTTAGAATAGCAATGTCCGCTTTGAACGAATACATGTTATCGAGTTGGAAACTGCTTACTTCTAATACGTAGTAATCGAAGTTCTCTTCAGCCACTTGTCTCGCGAAACTCTTTCCAACATTTCCACCAAGACCTACATTCAATCCTGCGTTTTTAAGAATGTGATAAGTCAATAAAGTCGTCGTAGTCTTACCGTTACTTCCTGTAATTGCAATGAGCTTCGCTTTTGTATAACGGTAGGCGAATTCCAATTCCGACAACACTGGAATATTCTTTTCGTGCAGCGCAACAATCAATCTCGCCGAGTTCGGAATACCCGGACTCTTCACTACTTCATCTGCATTTAGAATTAATTCATCGGTGTGCATTCCTTCTTCGAAAGCAACACCATGTGCATTCAACTCTTCTTTGTATTTGTCCTTCAACAAGCCTTTGTCTGAGAGAAATACATCGTATCCCATCTTCTTTGCAAGCACTGCTGTGCCCGCTCCGCTTTCACCTCCACCAAGTATGACTAATCGCTTATTCATTATCTTACTTTTAGTGTGATGATGGTTAATACCGCTAGCATAATTCCAATGATCCAGAAGCGAGAAACAATTTTCGATTCATGCATTCCTTTGCGCTGGTAGTGGTGATGAAGAGGTGACATCAAGAAGATGCGACGACCTTCGCCATACTTTTTCTTGGTGTACTTGAAATACCCCACTTGAATCATTACGCTCAAGTTTTCCACCAAGAATATTCCACACAACACTGGTATCAAAAGTTCTTTTCGAATAGCGATTGAGAAGGTTGCAATAATTCCACCGAGAGCCAAGCTTCCTGTATCGCCCATGAATACTTGCGCTGGAAAGCTGTTGTACCAAAGGAATCCGACACACGCTCCAACAAACGCCGCAATGAATACGGTGAGTTCACCGCTGTGTGGGATATACATTACGTTTAAGTAATCTGCAAAAATGTAGTTACCCGAAACGTAAGCGAAGATGGCCAGCGTAATTCCAATAATGGCACTCGTCCCTGTGGCTAGCCCATCAATTCCATCGGTAATATTCGCGCCATTCGAAACTGCTGTAACAATGAATATCACTATCACGGCGAACACACCCCACAGCACCCATGGACTTTCCATGCTGTCTGGAACCAACCAAGCGTAATCGAATTCGTTGCCTTTAATGAAGGGAATAGTCGTCTTTAAACTTTTCTCTTCCTCCCATTGCATGGCCTGTTCTTCAGTTGTTGCGTTCTGAATTTGAACATCAGAAACTTTCTCTTTAATGGTTACAGACGGATTCCAATAAAGCATGCTCGCTACAATAATTCCAACTCCAATTTGCCCTACAATCTTGCTCTTTCCCGCAAGTCCTTCTTTGTTCTTTTTGAAAACCTTGATGTAATCATCTAAGAATCCAATGAGTCCCAACCAAACGGTTGCAATGATCATGGTCTGAATGTAGATGTTCGTTAAATCGGCTAACAATAAGGTTGGCACTAGGATAGCCGCAAGAATAATTAACCCGCCCATCGTCGGAGTTCCAGCTTTCTGCATTTGTCCGTCTAATCCTAAATCGCGAATGGTCTCTCCCACTTGCTTCTTACGGAGCATTCGAATCAAGGTCTTTCCAAATACCATGGAAATTGTCAATGAAATAAGGATGCTTAAAGCAGCACGAAACGACAAATAGTGAAACAACCCTGATCCAGGGAAATGCATGTTTTTGTCGAGGTATTCAAATAAGTGGTACAACATACTTAGTTCGTTTGAAAGAGTTCTGTTATAATTTGTAAATCGTCAAATGGATATTTCACTCCGTTGATCTCTTGATATTTCTCGTGTCCCTTTCCTGCAATGAGAATTATATCACCTGGCTTTGCCAGTGAACACGCCACTTCTATGGCCTCACGACGATCCGTTACGGACAATACTTTTTTCTTTTGAATAGGGTCAAGACCTGATACCATTTCTTGAATAATCGCCTTCGGATCTTCGCTTCTTGGATTGTCGCTGGTCACAATTACACGATCACTTTTATTAGCTGCGATTGACGCCATAACGGGGCGTTTTGCGCGGTCACGATCGCCACCGCAACCCACGATTGAAATAATTTCCTCTTTACCCCTTACCGATTGGATTGTGTCTAACACATTTTCCAATGCATCAGGCGTATGCGCATAATCGACAATCGCTGTTGTTCCATCTGATTTACGAATGTGTTGAAAGCGTCCTTCCGGCGCGCCTAAAGCCGACAGATGAACAAGAACCGTTGTCGCATCTGTTCCTAGTTCAACAGCGGCTGCGAATACAGCAGTTAAGTTGTATGCATTGAATTCTCCAATAAGAGGTGAATGCAATTCAAAACGATCGATATTTATTTGAAGTCCATCAAGGGTATTCTCAATTAATTTGGTCTTGTAATCAGCCATGGTGTGCAACGCATAGGTGCGAACACGCCCTTTGCAAGCAGAAACCAAAGCATCGTGATAACGATCATCTGCATTCACTACTGCGTATGCATTCGGACCTAGTTGATCAAATAATATCTTCTTTGCCTTAATGTATTCATTCATTGAACCGTGATAGTCCAAATGATCATGCGTCAAATTCGTGAAAATGGCTCCGTCAATATTCACTCCAGCCATTCTGTTTTGATGCAATGCATGCGAAGAGGCCTCCATGAATACATGCGTGCAGCCTTCTCGTTGCATGCGCGACAGTAAATCATTTAGTGCAACAGCATCAGGTGTTGTGTGAGTTGAAGGGATTTCTAAATCATTAATGCGGTTCACAACAGTAGAAAGCAATCCGCACTTGTGTCCCATTGAACGGTACAATCGGAATAACAAAGTCGCTACTGTTGTTTTGCCATTGGTTCCTGTTACCGCTAACACCTTCATTTTTTCTGAAGGATTTTCATAAAAATTCGAAGCCATTATTCCCAATGCTTTGGAAGTATCAGCAACTTGAACGTACACAATATTCTCAACTAATTTCTCTGGTAGATCCTGACAAACAACCGCAGCAGCGCCTAACTCAATGGCCTTTTCAATAAATGAATGTCCGTCAGATTGAATTCCCTTTACAGCAACGAATAACGCCATTGGACGAACTGCGCGCGAGTCTGAGGTTAAGCTCTCAACCGCAACATTGGTTGTTCCTACAACACCTTCCAGTCGCACTTTGTACAATATATCTTGCAGCAGCTTCATTGTAAAGTAATTTGAATGTTTTGATGATTAGATTTCGTTCCAGGAAGAATGCTTTGAGAAACGACTTTGCCATACCCCTTTGAGGAAACTTTCAACCCTCTTTTTTCTAGAACATAAAGTGCATCTGTGAGACCCATTCCTCGGACATCTGGAACTTGATTTCCACTGGCGTCTTTGCTCGAGAGAGCCATATTTCCATTTACCACTTCAGCACGAACAAATTGAGCATCGGTTTGAATGGCATAAGGAAATTGAACATGAGCCATTGCCTTGCGCAATGCACCAGATTCGCCAGACAAAATAGTTGGTACCCATGGTTGGGCTACGAACGTGCTATCATTGCCCATTGCATTATGGGGAATGTCTAATTCGGTTCCAAATAATATATTCGCTAAATCGCGAAAAACAGGAGCCGCAATTTTTCCACCAAATGCTTCGAAAACTCTTGCCTTGTTTATGACTACTATGCAAGAATATTTTGGATTTTCCGCAGGAAAGTAACCCACAAATGATGCTCTGTGTGCCGTTTCCAAATAATGTCCATTCTCATAAATTCGAGCTGTACCTGTTTTACCTGCAGCTCTGTATGGAGAATTTGCAAATGTCTTCTTTCCCGTACCGATTGTTGTTACCGCTTCCATCAATTTGCGACCCTTCGCAATTGTTTCCTGCTTTAAAAAATTCTCGCGAATAACAACCGGTTCAAATTTCTCATAAGTCAATCCATTTTTTCTGATTTCACTCACCAATCTGGGTTTCATGAATCTTCCGCCATTCGCTATGGCGTTATAAAAACACAGCTGATGCAATGGCGTAACTTGCAACTCATATCCAACAGCCATTTGGGTTAGACTTAAGTCACTCCATCCTGCATCTTTCGTTGTTCTTTTAACATTAGATTTTCCCTCACCTAAAAGATCTATTCCCACCAATTGTCCAAAACCGAACTTTTCTAAATAATCCAGAAATTTCTGTGGCTTACTTCCAAATACATCGCGAACAATCATAGCTGTTCCAACGTTCGAAGACTTAGCGAAAACTTGTTCAATGGTAATGGATCCGCAAGCTTTCACATCTTTCAAAGTGTGCGATCCTATGGTAAATTCTCCTGACCCAGTATGAACAACTTTACCTAAGTCAAGGTTGCCTTCCTCAATCGCTGCAAGCAAACTTGCTAACTTCATTGTAGAGCCCGGCTCCACGCTTTGAGTTAAGGCCAAATTCTCTATTTCGTAAAACTTCTTCGCTACAGAATCATAAGTCAAATTAGCAAGTGCCTTAATATAGCCTGTCTTCACCTCCATAAGAATGACACAACCCCAATCGGCCTTGTTCACTTCCATTGTGTGACGCAAAGAACTCTGGGCAGCATCTTGCAAATGCACATCCAAGGTTGTAACAACATCGAAACCTGGCTCTGGCTCTACAACGTATTCATCGGTCATCGGCATCCAGGTATCGCCAGCTATTTTCTGCTGCATTTGCTTGCCAACTTTTCCTCGCAACAACGAATCATATGAAGCCTCAAGTCCAACCATCTTGCTCTCCCTGAAAATCCCAATAGTTCTTGCTGCTAGGGCTCCGAATGGTTTCGCTCTTTTTTCCTTTTGAAGAATGATAAATCCGTTTTTTAATTTTTTCTCTTTGATAAACGGAAGCTTTTTGAATCGTTGAAGTTGATTGTAATTCAGGTGATCCCCTACCTTCATATATCGGTTGTTCGAACCAACCGCGTTCTGAAACATTGCCTTTACATCTGCGGCACTCTTGGTTCCTAAAATCTCTGCTATTCCAGCACTTAAACTGTCTAACTTAGCATTGAATCTTTCGATATTATACCCACCTTTACTATCCCACCGTATCTCAAATTCTGGAATACTTGTAGACAAAGGCGAACCGTCCGCTGCTAAAATTCTCCCTCTTTCCGGTTCAATATCGCGAAGCTGATAGGTAAACTGTGCTGCTCGTCTTTGAGCATCTTCATTCGGAATTGCCTGAATGTAAAATACTTTCCCAATAATAAACAATGCCAAAACGCATAAAACAACGTAGAGAACGTAGATTCGAACAGATATTTTCTTCAATTCATTCATGATTCTTCTTGAAGAAATTCGTGTCTACATCTATGATAAACGGTGTGGTTGTAGAATTAATTAAACCCCACTGCTGAACTTGTCCCACTACTTCACTGTGCTGTGATTTTACACTCAGTTCACTGGCATTCGTGCTATACTCGGAATTCAAATCATTCAACCTCTCCTTTGTTCTTTTCATTTCAATTTGAACCGATTCGAAATAGTAAATCATGCTAATCTGAATAAAAAAAAGAACGACAATAAAAAAGAAAAAAGGCATTTGACGCACCAACGATTGACGTGTCAAAAAATCTCCTCCAATGATTTCTCTGAAGGTTATTCCTTTGCGTTTATTCTCTTCTTGGTTTGCCATTTTCATTTTACCGAACGAATATTCATTCGGTTTATAGTTTTATTTTTTTTGTCCTATTCGAAGTTTAGCACTTCGACTTCTACCATTTCTTTCTATTTCTTCTTGTGATGGAAGAATCGGTTTGCTCTTCACCGGCTCTATCTGACGCTCGAGATTTCCGAAAAAATCCTTCTTTATCTCCCCTTCCAAATTTCCAGACCGAAGGAAATCTTTCACCAAGCGATCTTCCAAACTATGATAACTAATAACCACCAACCTTCCTTCTGGAGCTAACAACTCGAGCGATTGTTGCAGGAACTCTTTCAAAACAGCAATCTCATCGTTCACTACCATTCGAAATGCTTGGAACATTTGCGCCAAAAACTGCTTCTCCTTACCTCTCTTCGCAAACGATTGCGTGCAGTCTATTAACGCTTGCGTAGTTCCCAAGGGCTTGTGCATATCAATTTCAGTTGCGACTTTATAGGCTCCGTCTAACTCGCCATACATTCTTAACGCATCTGTGATCTCTTGAACGCTCGACTTGTTGATCCATTCATCTGCAGAAATGCCCGATGACTGATTCATACGCATATCCAAGGGACCGTTGAAACGGATTGAAAATCCACGCTCTCCAGAATCGAACTGATGACTGCTCACTCCTAAATCTGCTAAGATTCCATCTACCTGCTGATAGCCATGCAGCTGAATCCAATTTTTAACAAACCTGAAATTTTGCGGAACAAAAATCAATCGTTCATCTTGCGGGACATTCTTCGCGGCTTCACCGTCCTGATCAAATGCAATGAGCTTCCCGGTTGTCAAGTGTTTCAAAATTTCCTTTGCGTGACCGCCGCCACCAAAGGTTACGTCTACATAAACCCCGTTGGGTTTAATGTTCAACCCCTCTATCGACTCGTGCAACAACACTGGGGTGTGATATACCTGCTCCATTATTTGTCGCCTTTTGCGTCAATGTCTTTTCTTACCTCTTCAGCCAACGCTCCAAAATCCATCTCCTCACCCAACACTTCTGCGTTGTATTGATTCAAAGCCCAAATCTCCATTTTTTGACCTAGCCCGGAAATAACCAGATCGTTCTTAGTGCCGTCAACTCCTGCATATTCGAGAAGACTGGCAGGTAATGACAAACGACCTACGCTGTCCAATTCAAGAAGCGTTGCTCCTTTCATGAACTTCCGCTGGAACATCTGATGCTTTTGATTGTATCTGCTCAACTTCGACATTTCCTCATTCACGATGTCCCACTCTGGCTTCGGATAAACTATTAAGCATTGAGTGAAAATGTCTCTATTCACTACTAAACCATGATGGAGAACATTCTCCAACTGCTTTTTCAAGCGTGCAGGAAAGAGCAAGCGCCCTTTTGCGTCGACTTTACAGTGGTATTCTCCGAGTAGGTTTAACATTCAATTGTGAATTGTTTTCCAAAAATAATCACTTCTTCCCACTTTTTACCACTACATAGCTAAAAATCGCCATTTTGTTAAAAACTTCAGCGACACGTCCACCTTCAATAATCTTTATAACTATTGATTTTCAATACTTTAAACTGATATTTACCCCTGTGGGAAAAAGTGGGAATGTTGATTACAATGAACACCTCCCGTCATTCACCTCGAATTGTTCATTGCTTGTAACAATGAATGACTGTTCTCGAGTAGAATCGCGTAAATTCGTGAGCTATACATTATGGAATACACTTTAAAAACCGACGGTGAATACACCTACATAGAGGAGGGAGAAGGCAAGCCGCTTGTTTTACTTCATGGCTTATTCGGAGCATTAAGCAACTTTAAAGACGTGGTAGATCATTTCAAACCACGCTACAAAGTAGTTATACCCATGCTGCCCCTTTACACCATGCCTATGCTTACCACAGGCGTAAAGTCTTTGGCTGAATTTTTACACAATTTCATTCAACATAAAAAATGGGATAAGGTGAACCTACTGGGCAACTCACTGGGTGGACACGTTGCGCTCGTGTATACCAAAAACCATTTGGAAAGAGTTGAGTCCCTTATTCTTACTGCCAGTAGCGGTTTGTATGAAAATGCATTCGGCTCGAGTTTTCCGAGAAGAGAAGACAAAGAATTTATTCGTCAAAAAGTAGCACTCACCTTCTTCGACCCTAAACATGCCACTCCTGAATTGGTAGACGAATGCTACGAAGTGGTGAATGACCGCAACCGAGTGCTTCGCATTCTTGCGCTTGCAAAAAGTGCCATACGTCATAATATGACTGATGACTTAAAAGACATGGATATTCCGGCGTGTTTAATTTGGGGGAAAAACGATACCATTACCCCACCGGAAGTAGCTGAAGAATTTCAACATAAACTTCCACAAGCTAAATTGTATTGGATAGATGAATGCGGACATGCACCCATGATGGAGCAATCTCAGCAATTCAACACTTTACTCGACGCTTGGTTAAAAGAGCAAAACATATAAAGCACAATGAGCAAAGAATTAATTCATTCTGCAACGTTCGTCAAGTCATCTGTTGAAATCGACAAGTGCCCTCCTCCAGCATATCCTGAATTCGCCTTTATTGGCCGTTCGAACGTAGGGAAGAGTTCACTCATTAATATGTTGGTGAACAAGAAAGGTCTTGCCAAGACATCTTCAAGTCCGGGAAAAACCCAGACCATCAATCACTTCTTAATAAACGAAGAAAAGAATCCTTGGTTTTTGGTCGATCTTCCAGGATACGGTTACGCAAAAACTTCCAAAACCGAACGCAACAAGTGGGGAAGCTTCATTCGAAGTTACTTAGATAAGCGTGAGAACTTGATCTGCACATTCGTGCTTCTCGATTTCAGAATACCGCCGCAGAAAATCGATATTGAATTCATGCAGTGGCTGGGTGAGCAAGGACTGCCCTTCTGTATCGCCTTCACGAAGTGTGAAAAACTGACAGAACTTCAGAAAACCATTCGCTTCGATGCGTTTACAGCTGAATTGAAAAAGACCTGGGAAGAAATTCCTCAACACTTCCTTACTGCAGCTGTAGAGCGCATGGGGCGCGTTGAAATTCAAGAGCAAATTGCAGCTTGGAGGAAAGAGTTTGCAAACGACTTTACCTTATAAAGGAGGATTAATCTTCATTTTTTCCGCATAATAGTCACAGAAATCCCGCATAGTTGCTGCCATGCGCGCATCTCCTGTCGCCTTTTCAAAACTGTCTGAAAGAGTGAGCAATGTCTGATGAACGAAGAACGTCATTTCCTCCACCTGCATTTCTTTCGTCCATAAATCTATACGCATGGTGTTAGCTTCAGCCTTGTCCCACACCGACAAAATCATTGCTTTACATTCAGCCTTTTTACCCAATTCCGGAGCCTCCCATTGAATGGTCTCTGGCACATTGTTCTCGTCTAATTCAATATCTATTGTTATGGTCGACTTCTTCATAAATTCGGTTTATAAGCTTGTAATATTTTTTGCGCGTTGTCTTCTTTTAATAACTGACTAACAGAAATTTCAGGATGCTTTTCCATGTAACTTTTCACCATTTGCAGCCCCATATAAACACCTAATTGAGGAGCACTCTCTTGAGGAACATTCTCAGCATTGGTGAACGGTCCGTACTCAAACCACTTTTGCACTTCTGTTCTGTTTTTCGAAAAAAGCACCTCTTGCCGGGCTATTTCCTTCCAAACATTCAACTGGTGACTCTGGGTCCAAGTGTATTGCTCTTTGGTCCAAGCCATAAGCGTGGAATCATGGATTTCTTCAAACGCCAACCAGGTCAAGTAATGCGCTTTACCATGAAAAATCATTTCAGACAACATATCCTTTCCGGCCTGAATAGTATCTGCTTTCATTAGGTGATAATAAGCCAAATTTTTAATTGCATTCGGAACTAGCTGTTCGCGTATCATATCTTCTTTTTGATATTGAGGAAAGGGAACAGACTTCGTAATTCTATTGTTCCTGCCTAAATAAAAATCCAAACCAACAGCCAAATAATCATCGGTGCTGTAGGCCCCCGCATTGAATCCAGAGTTCATCCAAATCAATTGAGGCAGCTTCATATTTGGAATCAAGGTTTGAAAACGCAAAGTGGACTCTAGAATCTTTTCATGAAGTGAGTCGAGCCTTTGCTGCGGATAATTCTTTTCAATCTCAGATTTCAAATCTTGGAAGTCCGTGTTAGAAATAAACCCTTGAACAAGCTTATAGGTAGAAACGCTATCGCAGGGGCCCGCATTAATTATGCGCTCCAGATAAAGACAGAAAAACTTACCGTATTTCTGTTTCAGAGCAGACACCTGCTCTGCATTTCCCCAATCCGAGATAAAACAATCTAAATCAAATCTTAATGGTGACAATGATTTTCCATCTATCTCAATGTCAATATTCTTATGCTTGTCGGCGTCACGGCATGAATAACAAAGCATTGTCAACAAAATTGACAATACAACAAGGAGAGAATTCGTTAGCTTTGGCATAGTTATTTGCAAAAGTCACTAAAAAAGATCTTTATATGAAAAAAATAAACACCTTAATTCTGTTCTGCTTATTGACTTCGTTGTCATTTGCGCAGGAAAAAAAAGTATCAACGAGTAAATACCGCTTGGGATTTAAAGTTTCTCCGAACATTTCCTGGCTCGCGAGCGACAATTCAAACATGACAGTGGGCGACAAATCGCTTCAATTTGGATACGGCTTGAACTTCGATATTTTCTTCGCAGATCATTACGCGATTGGCACTGGATTTAACATTAATAACACTGGAGGAAAATATTCCTATTTCGCAGAATACACTGGAGATGATATTGATGCTACAGGAACCGCGATAACAAATATGAACCAAGTGGGGTTAATTAGTAGAGATCTTCGTCTTCAATATCTTCAAATACCACTCACCTTTAAAATGAAAACCGACGAGATTGGATACATCACCTATTGGGGACAATTCGGCTTGGGGTTGAATATGAATCTTAAGGCGCTTAGCGACGATAATATTGATTATCTCTATTATCAAAATAAAAATTCATACGCTTGGGAAAAATCAAATCGTGAAAGCTCTACAGTGAGCACGAACGATATTAAAAATGAGATAAACATATTTTCCTCTAATTTAATTTTCGCTGCTGGAATAGAGTACAGTCTTTCAGGAAACACAAGCCTTTTAGCTGGATTAACTTTCCAAAACGGATTCACAGATGCATTTAAAGGAAGTGGTGTTGCGAAAGATCAAAGCACAAACTCACCTGTATTCAATAACGACGCGACAAAAACAGCAAAACAATTCGATTTATCTGGACTTCCAAATTATGTTGAATTGAACATTGGCATTTTGTTCTAAGTCCTTACTTTCATTTTGTAAATCCCGTACCTTTGAGGTTCGGGATTTTTTTATGAAAAAAAAGCAAACTGTTGATCACATAGTAAAATGGCTTCGCAATTATTGCGAAACTAATGGAATGAAAGGTTTCGTGGTAGGCGTTAGCGGAGGAATTGATTCAGCCTTGACATCAACTCTTTGCGCTATGACTGAAATGCCAACGCTACTCGTTGAAATACCCATTCACCAGGCGCAAAGTCATGTTACACGGGCGCAGCAACACATGGATTTTCTAGAAAACAGGTTCGAACAAGTTAACTGCGAGCGGGTAGAACTAACTTCTACCTTCGACACCCTTGTGCAGGCACTTCCCCCTTCAGACAACGATGCGCTTTACAACCTCAGCTTAGCCAATTCTCGCGCAAGGTTGCGCATGACTACCCTTTACTACTTCGCAGGAATTCATAGATATCTTGTTGCTGGAACAGGGAATAAAGTAGAAGATTTCGGTGTAGGATTTTTCACAAAATACGGAGACGGTGGGGTTGATCTATCACCTATTGCAGATTTAACTAAGACTGAAGTTTATTCCTTAGCTGAATCCCTTGGAATTCATGACGACATATTAAACGCTGCTCCTACAGATGGTTTGTTCGGCGATGACAGAAGTGATGAAGACCAACTGGGAGCTTCCTATCCTGAATTGGAGTGGGCCATGAGTTATGTCAAAGGAAAAGAGAGTCCAACAAAACGCGAGCGAGAAGTATTGGCCATTTACCAAAAATTGAACAGACAAAATCAACACAAAATGCAACCCATTCCGGTGTGCACAATACCTGAAGACATAAGAACATGATGAATTTAGATTTAACTGGAAAGACAGCCGTTGTTTGCGGAGCTACACAAGGAATTGGCTTTGCAACTGCTACGCAATTGGCAAAACAAGGGGCTTCACTCGTTCTTATTGCCCGTAGCGAAGAACGATTGAAACATGCCATTTCGCAATTAGAAAATCCAGATAAACACACCTACGCAGTCGCAGACTTCTCTCACCCACAATCGGTGAAAGAGGCTATTCAAACGGTAACCGCTGTGCATGATGTTAGTATTCTCGTAAACAATACCGGAGGACCAAATCCCGGCAAAGCAATTGAGGCCGATATTGAAGAGTTTCGTCAAGCATTTAACGCTCATTTAATCTGCAATCAAATTTTAGCACAAGCTGTTTTAGAGGGAATGAAAAAATCGGGATACGGTCGAATTGTCAATGTGATTTCTACTTCTGTAAAACAACCTCTTCCAAATTTGGGAGTGAGCAATACCATTCGTGGAGCTGTGGCTAGCTGGAGCAAGACCTTAGCTTCAGAACTTGGAGCTTTCGGCATTACTGTAAACAACGTTTTACCTGGCGCTACTTCAACCGGAAGATTGGAGCAAATCATGAACAACAAAGCAGCGAAAACCGGACACACCGCAGAAGAGGTGAAACATGAAATGGAAAACGAAGTCCCATTGAAGCGCTTGGCTAAACCCGAAGAAATAGCAAATGCCATTTCATTCTTGTGCTCTCCAGCTGCCGCCTATATCAACGGGATTAACTTGCCCGTTGACGGCGGAAGAACGCTTTCACTTTAATATTTTCTTGTTGAATTGTGTTTTTCACATGTAGTGAAAAACTACGGCTATTGCCAAAATTGTCGCGATAGCAACTATCAATCCGCGAACAACAAAAGAGGAAAAAGGCAATAAATAAGCAACCGCCATAAGCAACAAAGCTATCCAGAAATTCTTGCTAAATCCTTCCAATAGAAAGACTGTTAATGCCGGTAAAAACAGGGCTAGAATAATCAAAAGAACGAATTCTAAATCTGAGTCTATAGACTGCATTGAATCTTGCGAAACATCTGCTTCAAGGTTCTCCGAAAGGTCTTGTGAAACATCTGTTTCAAGATTCTTCGAAAGATTCTCTGAAAGATCTCGCGAAGCGTCTTGCGCAGCATCTTGTGAAACATCTTGTGAAACATCTGTTTCTAGATTCTCCGAAAGATTCTTCGAAAGATTCTCTGAAAGATCTCGCGAAGCGTCTTGCGCAGCATCTTGCACAGCATCTTGTGCAACATCTGTTTCAAGATTCTCCGAAAGATTCTTCGAAAGATCTCGCGAAGCGTCTTGCGCAGCATCTTGTGCAACATCTTGCGAAACATCTCGCGAAGCGTCTTGCTCCGCATCCTGCTTCGCAAAATGATTCCATTCAATATGATACCCCGGTTGGTAAACACGTTTTTC
>JBEIFO010000016.1:0-16041 GCA_040382375.1 Crocinitomicaceae bacterium | reverse complement strand
CTTTGAATCACTAAAAACGTTTTTTACGCCGGTGTAGCTCAGCTGGCCAGAGCAGCTGATTTGTAATCAGCTGGTCGGGGGTTCGAATCCCTCCACCGGCTCCAAAGGGGAGATACTCAAGCGGCCAACGAGAACAGACTGTAAATCTGTTGGTGTACACCTTCACAGGTTCGAATCCTGTTCTCCCCACTTATTGCGGCTAATAGGGTGGAATTGACTGACGGTCATTTAAAAGCGGGAGTAGCTCAGTTGGTAGAGCATTAGCCTTCCAAGCTAAATGTCGCGAGTTCGAGCCTCGTCTCCCGCTCTACTTCCCCACAAGCCGTTGTAGCTCAGGGGTAGAGCACTTCCTTGGTAAGGAAGAGGTCAGGGGTTCAAATCCCCTCAACGGCTCTACAGAGTAGTTTTAAAGTTTTAGCGTAAACGTGCGAAGTGATTTAAGTCTTGCAATTGAACAGATAAGAAAGGCTATTTAATAAAGAAATAAAAAAACAAACAAACAAACAAACCAATGGCTAAAGAAGCATTTGACCGTTCCAAACCCCACGTGAACATTGGAACTATTGGTCACGTAGACCACGGTAAAACTACGTTAACCGCTGCCATCACGAACGTATTGGCTGGTGCGGGTTTAGCAGAGAAGCGTGATTTCGCTTCTATCGATAACGCTCCTGAAGAAAAAGAGCGTGGTATCACTATTAACACTGCTCACGTTGAGTACGCGACAGAAAACCGTCACTACGCTCACGTTGACTGTCCAGGTCACGCTGACTACGTTAAGAACATGGTTACTGGTGCTGCGCAAATGGACGGTGCTATCTTAGTTGTTGCAGCTACAGATGGTCCAATGCCACAGACTCGCGAGCACATCCTATTAGGTCGTCAAGTTGGTGTTCCACGTATCGTGGTTTTCATGAACAAAGTTGACATGGTAGATGATCCGGAATTGTTAGAGTTAGTTGAAATGGAAATTCGTGAATTATTATCATTCTACGAATATGATGGAGACAATACTCCTGTTATCCAAGGTTCTGCTTTGGGTGCATTGAATGGTGATCAAAAATGGGTTGACACTGTTCTACAGTTAATGGCTGCAGTTGACACTTGGATTCCAATTCCTCCTCGTGAAACTGAGAAGCCTTTCTTGATGTCTGTTGAAGATGTATTTACGATCACTGGTCGTGGTACTGTTGCAACTGGACGTATTGAGCGTGGTGTTATCAACACAGGAAACGAGGTTGATATCATTGGTTTCAACGAAGAAAAATTGAAATCAGTTTGTACTGGAGTTGAGATGTTCCGTAAGATCTTAGATCGCGGAGAAGCAGGTGACAACGTTGGTTTGTTGTTACGTGGTATTGAAAAGAGTGATATCCGTCGTGGTATGGTTATCTGTGCTCCAAGCTCAATCCTTCCTCACACTGAATTCAAAGCTGAGATTTACGTATTGAAGAAAGAAGAAGGTGGACGTCACACTCCATTCCATAACAAATACCGTCCACAGTTCTACTTCCGTACAACTGACGTAACTGGAGAGATTTCTCTAGATGCTGGTCGCGAAATGGTACTTCCTGGAGATAACGTATCTATCACAGTTAAGTTAATTGCTCCAATTGCAATGGACAAAGGTCTTCGTTTCGCAATCCGCGAAGGTGGCCGTACCGTTGGTGCAGGACAAGTAACTGATATCATTAAGTAATATTTAGTACAACATAGTGAAGGCGGAAACTGCGTAAGTTTCTGTCTTCACTTTTGACATTTATAGAAACAACCTTACGGGCGTAGTTCAATGGTAGAATAGCGGTCTCCAAAACCGTTGATCTTGGTTCGAGTCCAGGCGCCCGTGCGAAAACTAAAGTTATGGCAGCAATTATCACATATTTGAAAGAATCATACGATGAGTTGATGAACAAAGTAACTTGGCCGTCTTGGAAGGAATTACAAGAAAGCACAGTACTTACGTTTGTATCTATGATTGTATTGGGAGCTTTGATTTTTTTAATGGACTTTGCTTTTGGCAAGGGTATCGTTAAAATGATTTATGACTTTATTGCCTAACATAACAACTCGGAATAATGAGCGACATTGAAAAAAAGTGGTACGTGGTTCGCGCCATTAGCGGGAAGGAAAAGAAGGTTAAGGAATTTATTGAGAGCGAAATCAAGGCACGTGGTCTAGCAGATTACGTAAGTCAGGTTCTCATTCCTACCGAAAAAGTTTTCCAAATCCGCAATGGAAAAAAGGTGAGCAAAGAACGTAGCTACCTTCCGGGTTATGTTTTAATTGAAGCCAATCTAATCGGAGAAGTTCCTCACATCATTCGTAACGTGACCAACGTTATTGGATTTTTAGGAGCTGAGAAGAGAGGTGAGCCTGTTGCACTTCGTTTATCCGAAGTGAATAGAATTTTAGGAAAAGTAGATGAGTTAGCTGAAACAGGAGAAGAGTTAAACATTCCTTTTGTAGTTGGAGAGAACGTGAAGGTTATCGACGGACCGTTCAACAACTTCAGTGCGATTGTAGAAGAAATTAACGAAGACAAGAAAAAGTTAACAGTTAGTGTTAAGATTTTTGGACGCAAGACTCCAGTGGAGTTGAGCTATATGCAAGTAGAAAAAGAATAAACGCGCTTTTGGTGTTTAACGTAATCTTATAAGGTTACGCTTCGCTTCCCGTTAAACACCGGAACAAAATAAATAAAATAAGTAATATGGCGAAAGAAGTAGCTGGTTTTGTAAAGCTGCAAATCAAAGGAGGCGCCGCTAACCCTGCACCACCAGTAGGACCTGCATTAGGTTCTAAAGGTGTAAACATCATGGAGTTCTGTAAGCAATTCAATGCTAGAACCCAAGATAAAGCTGGTAAAGTGTGCCCTGTGTTAATTACTGTGTATAAGGATAAATCCTTTGACTTTGTAATTAAGACTGCTCCTGCCGCTGTTCAACTGTTAGATGCCGCCAAAGCTAAGCAAGGTGCTGCAGAACCTAACCGTCAGAAAGTGGGTAGCGTAACTTGGGAACAAGTTAAAGCTATTGCAGAAGATAAAATGCCTGACTTAAACTGCTTTACCGTTGAGTCTGCCATGAAAATGGTAGCTGGTACAGCACGCAGTCTAGGTATACAAGTAACCGGTGAACGCCCTTTTTAATCAGAGGTAATTAAGCAATGGGAACCCTCAGCAAAAAAATGAAAGCCGCAGTGGCACAGTACGACAATTCAAAAACGTACTCTTTGCCCGAAGCAGCGTCGCTTGTTAAGAAAATTACAAGCACAAAGTTTGACGCGTCTGTGGATCTTGCCGTTCGCCTCGGAGTAGACCCGAAAAAATCCAACCAAATGGTTCGTGGAACTGTATCACTTCCTCACGGAACTGGTAAAGACGTTCGCGTTTTAGTACTTTGTACTCCTGACAAGGAAGCAGAGGCTAGAGCAGCAGGCGCAGACCACGTAGGATTAACGGAATACATCGACAAGATTAAGGGCGGATGGACCGACGTTGACGTTATTATTACCACACCTAGCGTAATGGGACAGGTTGGAGCATTAGGTAGAATTCTCGGACCCCGCGGATTAATGCCTAACCCAAAGACCGGTACAGTTACGATGGATGTTGGAAAAGCTGTTACAGAAAAGAAGGCTGGAAACATCGACTTTAAAGTTGATAAAGCTGGTATCGTTCATGCAAGTATTGGTCGTGTGTCTTTCGACGCAACCCAATTGGCTGAAAATGCAAGTGAATTAATTTCTACTTTGGTGAAATTAAAGCCTTCTGCTGCTAAAGGAACTTATATGAAGAGCATTTATGTTTCTTCAACCATGAGTCCAAGTGTTCAAGTTGAAACCAAATCAGTGAGCTAATTGCTGGTTAAATCGGAGGATTGTACTTTATGAACAAAGAACAAAAGAACACAGAAATCGCCGAGTTAGTGGAAATGTTGAGCAATGCTCCCATTTTGTATATCACTGACACGGTTTCCTTAAACGCCGAGGCAACCAGCAATCTTCGTCGCGAATGCTTCAAACAAAACGTGCAAATGCGCGTGGTGAAAAACACCTTGTTGAAGAAAGCGATGGAGCGTGTTGAAGGAACAGACTTCTCGGGTCTTTACCCTGTGCTGAAAGGCAATACAGCGGTAATGATTGCAGAAGTTGCAAACGTTCCAGCTCGTTTGATTAAGGATTTCAGAAAAGGTACAAATAAGCCAGCCCTTAAAGGTGCGCTTATTCGTGAAGATGTATATGTTGGAGATGATCAGTTAGACACTCTTGTAGCGCTGAAGAGCAAAGAAGAGATGATTGGCGAAATCATTGGTTTGTTGCAGTCACCTGCACGCAACGTTATTTCTGCACTTTTGAACCATGCTGAAAAACAAGAAGCGCAACAGGAACATAGCGCCTAATATGTTCCAATTTAAAAGAAACGATTAATATCAAATACAATGGCAGATTTGAAAGCAATGGCTGAAGGCCTCGTTAATCTTACCGTTAAGGAAGTTAACGAATTAGCTACCATTTTAAAAGACGATTATGGAATTGAGCCAGCTGCTGCGGCAGTTGTTATGGCTGGTCCTGGCGCTGGAGCTGCAGTTGCAGAAGAGCAAACATCTTTCGATGTTATTCTTACTGAAGCAGGTCCAAACAAATTGGCAATAGTTAAATTAGTGAAAGATCTTACTGGTCTTGGCTTGAAAGAAGCTAAGGATGTAGTAGACAAAGCTCCATCTCCTTTGAAAGAAGGTGTTTCTAAAGACGAAGCAAACGGCTTGAAAACACAACTTGAAGAAGCAGGGGCAAAAGTTGAAATCAAGTAAGATTACGACATTGAACCTCAGTTTAGGCCTTACCTTCGGGTGGGCCTAAACTTGTTTTTTATTTCATGACGGAAATGTCCGTCAGTTTTTGTGCATAGGATTTATAACCTTTAAAACGAAACACTTTGGCAACGCTAAAGAAACTAACAGATCGAGTTAACTACTCATCGACCAAAAATTTTTACGACTATCCTGATTTCCTAGAGATTCAGCTAGCTTCGTTTAAAGAGTTCTTTCAACTCGAAACCAATCCTGAAAACCGAGTATCAGAAGGTCTTTTCAAGGTATTCTCCGAGAACTTCCCGATTACAGACACGCGCAACCAGTTCGTGTTGGAGTTCTTAGACTACTTTATCGATCCTCCGAGATATACCATAGAAGAGTGTATCGAACGCGGACTAACGTATAGCGTTCCACTAAAAGCAAAATTAAAACTCTATTGTACCGATCCAGAGCACGAAGACTTCGAAACCATCGTGCAAGACGTGTACTTGGGTACTATTCCTTACATGACCCCACAAGGTTCATTCGTAATCAATGGTGCTGAGCGTGTAATTGTTTCTCAATTGCACCGTTCACCAGGTGTGTTCTTCGGTCAATCACGTCACGCAAACGGCACTAAGTTGTACTCTGCTCGTATCATTCCTTTCAAGGGTTCTTGGATTGAATTCGCGACAGACATCAACAATGCCATGTACGCCTATATCGATCGTAAGAAGAAGTTACCTGTAACTACCCTACTTCGTGCTATCGGATTCGAAAGCGATCGTGAGATCCTTGAAATATTCAACCTTGCTGAAGAAGTGAAAGTTTCTAAAGCTGGATTGAAGAAAGTCGTGGGTCGCAAACTTGCAGCACGTGTGTTGAAAGTTTGGATCGAAGACTTTGTAGATGAAGATACTTCTGAAGTTGTTTCTATTGAGCGTAACGAATTGATCTTAGATCGTGACGTTGTTCTTGAAGATTCACACATCGATATCATTGTTGAAAGTGGAACCAAAGTAATCGTTCTTCACAAAGAAGAGTCGAATGCTGCTGACTTCACATTAATTCACAATACTCTTCAAAAGGATACAACCAACTCTGAAAAAGAAGCGGTTGAATACATCTACCGTCAATTGCGTAACGCTGAGCCACCAGATTTGGAAACAGCTCGCGGTGTAATAGACAAATTGTTCTTCTCTGAACAACGCTATGACCTTGGTGAAGTAGGACGTTTCCGTATCAACCGCAAGTTGGGATTGAACATGTCTCTTGATCAACGTACTTTAACAAAAGAAGATATCTTAAGCATCATTCGTTACTTAATCGAGTTGGTTAACTCGAAGGCAGACGTTGATGATATTGACCACTTGTCGAACCGTCGTGTTCGTACTGTTGGTGAGCAACTTTACAATCAATTCGCAGTAGGTTTGACTCGCATGGCTCGTACCATCCGTGAGCGTATGAACGTTCGTGATAACGAGGTCTTCACTCCTATTGACTTGATTAACGCAAAAACATTAAGCTCGGTTATCAATTCGTTCTTCGGAACAAACCAGCTTTCTCAGTTCATGGACCAAACGAACCCACTTTCCGAAGTTACCCACAAGCGCCGTATGTCGGCACTTGGTCCAGGTGGACTTTCGCGTGAGCGTGCAGGTTTCGAGGTTCGTGACGTACACTACACCCACTACGGTCGCTTGTGTACTATTGAAACTCCGGAAGGACCAAACATTGGTTTGATTTCTTCTCTTTGCGTTTATGCTAAAATTAACAAATTAGGTTTCATCGAAACTCCTTACCGCAAGGTTGAAAATGGAAAAGTTTCAATGAACAACAACGGAGTAACATACCTTACTGCTGAAGACGAAGATTCTAAAGTAATTGCGCAAGCGATTGCAGACATTGACGATTCAGGTAAGTTCTTAGGCACTAAAGTGAAAGCGCGTTTGGAAGGTGACTTCCCGGTTATTGCGCCTTCTGCAGTTGCGTACATGGACGTTGCTCCAAACCAAATCGCTTCTATCGCGGCATCACTTATTCCTTTCTTGGAACACGATGATGCTAACCGTGCGTTGATGGGATCGAACATGATGCGTCAAGCCGTGCCACTTCTTCGTCCAGAAGCTCCTATCGTTGGAACTGGATTGGAAGCATACGTTGCAAAAGATTCTCGTGTTCTTCTTACCGCAGAGGGAGATGGTGTGATTGAATATGTAGACAGCGAAGAAATTCGTATCAAATACAAGCGTAACGACGACGACGAATTGGTTAGCTTCGATAGCGCTACTAAGTCTTACACGGTGCGTAAGTTCGGTAAGACCAACCAAAGTATGTGTATCAACCTTCGCCCTATGGTGAAGAAAGGAGACAAAGTTACTCTTGGACAAATTCTGGTTGAAGGATATGCAACGCGTAAAGGCGAATTGGCTTTAGGTCGTAACTTGAAAGTGGCATTCATGCCTTGGAAAGGTTACAACTTCGAGGATGCTATCGTTATCTCTGAGCGTGTTGTGCGTGATGACTGGTTTACTTCAATTCACATCGATGAGTACACCACTGAAGTGCGTGATACCAAGCGTGGTGTTGAAGAATTAACTTCAGACATTCCAAACGTAAGTGAAGAAGCTACACGTGATCTAGATGAAAACGGAATTATCCGCGTAGGTGCTGAAGTGAAAGAAGGAGATATTCTTATTGGTAAGATCACTCCGAAAGGAGAAACAGATCCAACACCAGAAGAAAAACTTCTTCGTGCAATCTTCGGTGAGCGCGCTGGTGATGTAAAAGATGCTTCGTTGAAAGTTCCACCAAGTGCAACAGGTGTTGTAATTGGAAAGAAATTGTTCAGCCGAACAGTGAAGGAAAAGAAAACAAAGAACAGTGCAGATAAAGCAGTTCTTGAAGCATTAGACAAAGACCACGATAAGGACAACGGTGAATTGAAAAAGATTCTTGTAGACAAGATTCTTGCAATTGTGAAAGATCTTCCTTGTCAAGGTGTATTCAATTACTTCAAAGAAGAGCAAGTTAAAAAAGGAACGAAGTTCAACGCTAAAGTTCTTTCAGCAATTGATTACAGTGTTGTAAATACAGAGTCTTGGACAAAAGATGAAAAAGTGAATTCACTTGTTCGTCGTTGCGTTCACAACTTCAACTTGAAACACAATGAATTGTTAGGTTCATACAAGCGTATGAAATTCCAATTGACTGTTGGTGACGAACTACCAGCTGGTATCGTGAAGTTGGCTAAAGTTTATATTGCTCAAAAACGTAAATTACGTGTGGGTGATAAGATGGCAGGTCGTCACGGTAACAAGGGAATTGTTGCACGTATCGTTCGCGATGAAGACATGCCATTCTTGGAAGATGGAACAACAGTAGATATCGTGTTGAACCCACTAGGGGTACCGTCACGTATGAACTTAGGACAGATTTACGAAACCATCTTAGGATGGGCTGGACAAAAAACCGGACAAACATTCGCTACTCCTATTTTCGATGGTGCATCAATGGATGATATTATTAATCAAACCGATGCAGCAGGTGTTCCGCACCTTGGTGTGACATACTTGTATGACGGTGGTACTGGTGTTCGTTTCGAACAACAAGCTACTGTAGGTGTGATTTACATGATCAAACTGAGCCACATGGTAGATGATAAGATGCACGCGCGTTCTATCGGACCGTACTCATTGATTACGCAACAACCATTGGGTGGTAAAGCACAATTCGGAGGTCAACGTTTCGGAGAGATGGAAGTTTGGGCATTGGAAGCTTATGGAGCTGCCAATATCCTTCAAGAAATCTTAACCGTTAAATCTGACGATGTTATCGGAAGAGCGAAGACGTACGAGGCGATTGTTAAAGGAGATGCCATGCCACAACCTGGTATTCCAGAATCGTTCAACGTATTGCTACATGAATTAAGAGGATTAGGATTAAGCATTAATCTGAATCAGAATTAATTCATCAGACAACGAAAAGAAATTTTAACATAGACATTCAAACTGCACAAAATGCTTCAAGCAAAAAAAGTAGCAAAACCAACCAGTGATTTTAAATCAATCACTATCTCATTAGCTTCACCAGAAGAGATCTTAGAGAGATCTTCTGGCGAGGTAATGAAGCCAGAAACCATTAACTACCGTACCTATAAGCCAGAGCGCGAAGGTCTTTTCTGTGAAAAGATTTTCGGTCCTGTAAAAGACTACGAATGTCATTGCGGAAAATACAAGCGTATCCGTTACAAGGGTATTGTTTGTGACCGTTGTGGTGTTGAGGTTACCGAAAAGAAAGTTCGTCGCGAGCGTATGGGACACATTTCCCTTACTGTTCCGGTAGCTCACATTTGGTACTTCCGTTCACTTCCAAACAAAATCGGTTACCTATTGGGTATGCCTTCTAAGAAATTAGATCAAATCATTTATTACGAACGTTATGTTGTAATTAATGCTGGTCCGGTTACAGATGCAGAAGGAGGAGGATTGGAAGCTGGACAATTCTTAACTGAAGAAGAATACTTGGATATCCAAGAGCAACTTCCACGTGAGAATCAGTACTTGGATGATAAAGATCCAAACAAATTCGTAGCGAAAATGGGTGCTGAAGCACTTCATGATTTGTTAGCTCGTTTAGATTTAGATGCATTGTCATTTGAATTGCGCGACAAGGCAAACCGTGAGACTTCACAACAACGTAAAAACGAAGCGTTAAAGCGCTTGAGTGTTGTTGAGAGCTTCCGTGATGCAAACACACGTGTAATCAACCGCCCAGAGTGGATGATCACTCGCGTAGTTCCGGTTATTCCACCAGAACTTCGTCCACTTGTTCCATTGGATGGTGGTCGTTTTGCAACTTCCGATTTGAATGACCTTTACCGTCGCGTTATTATTCGTAACAACCGTCTTAAGCGTCTTTTAGAAATTAAAGCACCTGATGTAATCTTGCGTAACGAGAAGCGTATGCTTCAAGAAGCGGTGGATTCATTGTTCGATAACAGCCGTAAATCTTCTGCTGTTAAGACTGAAAGCAACCGTCCGCTTAAATCACTTTCAGATTCATTGAAAGGAAAGCAAGGTCGTTTCCGTCAGAACTTATTGGGTAAGCGTGTTGACTATTCTGCTCGTTCGGTAATTGTTGTTGGACCTGAATTGAAACTACACGAATGTGGATTGCCAAAAGATATGGCAGCTGAGCTTTTCAAACCATTTATCATTCGTAAGATGATTGAGCGTGGTATTGTGAAGACTGTTAAATCTGCAAAGAAAATCGTAGATAAAAAAGAAGCAATTGTTTGGGATATCCTTGAGAATATTTTGAAAGGACACCCAGTATTGTTGAACCGTGCTCCTACCCTTCACAGACTTGGTATTCAATCATTCCAACCAAAGTTGATTGAAGGAAAAGCAATTCAACTTCACCCACTTGTTTGTACGGCATTCAACGCTGACTTTGATGGTGACCAAATGGCTGTTCACGTTCCACTTGGAAGTGCTGCAATTTTGGAAGCCCAATTGTTAATGTTAGCTTCTCACAATATCCTTAACCCTGCGAATGGTGCACCGATCACGGTTCCATCACAAGATATGGTCTTGGGTCTTTATTACATTACTAAAGGCCGTGAGGGTACTGACGAGAAACCTTGTCGTGGTGAAGGAAGAACTTACTATTCGAAAGAAGAAGTTATTATCGCCTTCAACGAAGGTCAATTAGACTTGCATGCATTCATAAAAGTACGTTGGTACGATATGAACGATGAGCCAAGTATTATTGAGACTACAGCTGGACGTGTATTATTTAATGCAATTGTTCCACCTGAAGTTGGATTCATTAATCAGCTTCTTACTAAGAAAGCTTTACGTGATATTATCGGAAACATTCTTAAGATTGTTGGTATTGCTCGTGCTGCGAAGTTCTTAGATGACATGAAAGATCTTGGATACTATTGGGCATTCAAAGGTGGTTTGTCGTTTAAATTGACAGACGTTGTTGTTCCTAACGAGAAAGAAAAACTTGTTGGCGAAGCGACGAACAAAGTTGCTGAAGTATTTGAGAACTATAACATGGGTCTTATTACGAACAACGAACGTTACAACCAAATCATTGACATCTGGACGAACACGAACTCGCGTTTGACAAACATTCTTATGGATCGTTTGAAGACCGACCAACAAGGATTCAATAGCATCTATATGATGTATGATTCTGGAGCTCGTGGATCTAAAGAACAAATTCGTCAGTTAGCAGGTATGCGTGGTCTGATGGCTAAGCCACAGAAGAACGCTGCAGCGGGTGGACAAGACATGATTGAGAACCCTATCTTGGCGAACTTTAAAGAAGGTTTGTCGATCTTAGAGTACTTCATCTCTACCCACGGTGCTCGTAAAGGTTTGGCCGATACAGCATTGAAGACGGCGGATGCGGGTTACTTAACACGTCGTTTGGTTGACGTTGCACAAGACGTTATTATTAACGAAGTTGACTGTGGTACACTTCGCGGATTGAATACAAATGCATTGAAGAAATCTGATGAAATTGTTGAAAGTCTTCGCGATCGTATCTTAGGTAGAACTTCGGTTCACGATGTATACCACCCAGAAACAAACGAACTACTTGTAGAGTCTGTTCAAGAAATTTCTGAAGAGATTGCAGATGCTATTGAAGCAGCTGGAATTGAAGAAGTGGAAATTCGTTCTGTATTAACCTGCGAAAGCAAACGTGGTGTTTGTGCGAAGTGTTACGGTCGTGACCTTGCCTCTGCTCGTTTGGTTCAAGAAGGATTGGCTGTTGGAGTTATTGCTGCGCAGTCTATTGGTGAACCAGGTACTCAGTTGACTCTTCGTACGTTCCACACGGGTGGTGCTGCGTCTGGTTCGGCTATTGATTCTGACTTGAAAGCGAAATACCCTGGTATCGTTGAAATCGAAGATCTTCGTACAGTTGAAAGAAAAGAAAACAACGTTACAGTTACTGTTGTTGTTGCTCGTTCTGCTGAATTGAAAATCAACGATGCGAAAACAGGTATCACCATGGCTACAATGAATCTTCCTTACGGTTCGGTTCTGCTTGTAAACACAGGAGATATTGTGAAGAAGAATGATGTGATTTGTGAATTCGATCCGTTCAACAGTGTGATCATCACTGAAGAAGATGGAACGATTAACTTCGACGCTATTGAAGAAGGAATTACCTTCAAAACTGAAGTCGATGAGCAAACCGGATTCTCTGAGAAAATTATTATTGAGACAAAAGACAAGAAGAAAAACCCAAGCATCGAAGTCGTTCGTGGCAAAGAAGTGGTAAAGGTATATTCGCTTCCAGTAGGTGCTCACTTGAACACTGAGAACAAAGTGAAAATTACCAAGGGTAGTATTCTTGCTAAGATCCCTCGTATGGCGGGTCGTGGTGGTGACATCACCGGTGGTCTTCCACGTGTTACCGAATTGTTCGAAGCACGTAACCCATCGAACCCAGCAAACGTTGCGGAAATTGACGGTATCGTTGAATACGGAAAAATCAAACGCGGTAACCGTGAGATTATCCTTCGCTCACGTACTGGAGAAGAGAAGAAATATTTGATCAACCTTGCTAAGCACATCTTGGTTCAAGACGGTGACTTTGTTCGTGCAGGTATGCAATTGTCTGATGGTGCTATCTCTCCAGGAGATATCCTAGACATTCAAGGACCAACTGCAGTTCAAGAATACTTGGTGAATGAAATTCAAGAGGTATACCGTTTACAAGGTGTGAAAATCAATGACAAGCATTTCGAAGTTATTGTTCGTCAAATGATGCGCAAAGTTGAAATTCTTGATGCTGGTGATACGCGTTTCTTACAAGGAAGCACTGTAGACAAAGCGGAATTCATTGATGAAAACGATTTGTTATTCGACAAAGTAGTTGTTACTGAACCAGGAGATTCTGAGAAATTCTTAGCAGGTCAGGTTATTTCTGCATTGCAATTCAGAACTGAAAACTCTGAGTTGAAGCGTAAAGACCGCATTGTTATGGAATCTCGTGAAGCCATTACAGCTACTGCTCGCCCAATTCTTCAAGGTATCACAAGAGCATCGTTGCAAACAGATTCATGGATCTCTGCAGCGTCGTTCCAAGAGACTACGAAAGTATTGAACGAAGCAGCTGTACAAGGAAAAACAGACTTCTTGAACGGATTGAAAGAAAACGTTATCGTTGGTCACCCAATACCTGCGGGTACAGGTGGACGTCGATTCCAAAAAATGTTAGTAGGCAACAGCGAAGACTTAGTCAACATTATGGCGAAGCGCGGAGCAAATGCACCAGTAGAAGAAGCATAACCCCTTCCCTACTTCAAAACTTAAAAGAGCCGCAACTGCGGCTCTTTTTGTTTGTAACTACCCCGTTAGTTGCTGAGCGAATCGAAAGCGGTTTAAACCTCACCTGTAGAAGAAATTCGATATATTCATATCATTCGTGGTGATATCTTTCTTCATCTCCAAATTCTTTAACATGAGACTTATTCATAAGCGAACAAAAAAGGGCCGACCAACGGTCGACCCTTCCAAATAAAATAAGACTTACGAATTACTTTACAAAAGTCGTTTGACGAACAGCACCTGCGTTCGAAACACTTCTTACAATATACATTCCTGCAGCAAGTGATTGCGTATTCAATTGGACTTGTTGAGCGCCCGCAGAAACGTTGTAACGCTCTGTAGAGATCAGTTGTCCTTGTGCATTGAAGATATCTAATCTTCCTTGCTCAGTTGCTGTAGCGTTCCATTGAATGGTAGCTGACTCAGAAACTGGATTTGGGAAAATCATGAAATCATTTGCTGAAGAAATTTCAGCAACTGCATTTGGACTTGGCATGGTTCCAACAACATTCAAGGTGAAGCCTTGCATGTTAATTCCGCCTGGAGTAGTTGAACCATCTGCGTTCACTGTGAAAGTAACGCAATCTGTTGCTGTGCAACCATCGGGAAAAACCACAGTAACACAAACGGTGTACGTGCCAATCTCTGTATATTGCCAAGTTGGAAACATTGTTGTTGCAGTATTGCCATCACCAAAACTCCAAATGTATGTTCCCATAGCGCTGTTTGCTCCAGGCATATAAATTACCACGTTAAATGGATCTGAAATCAAAGAATCCGCAACCAAAATGATATCCGTTGTGCAACCACCTGTTGAACATCCTTCATCCACAACACCATCACAGTTATTGTCAACACCATCGCAAATCTCCGTTGCGTTCGCATTAATACTAGCGTCGTTATCGTTGCAATCAGCGAAACTGCTGAAACCGTCTCCGTCATTGTCTACCACTCCGCCTCCATTGCCCATGTCGATGTTGAAAGTCGTTACTGCACCAAGAACGAATGGACCTGAAGCGCAAGCCACAACTCCATTACAATCCGTTGCACAAACAGTAACAATGTAGTTAGTTCCCAATGTGTTCAACGCCAAAGTACCTGCAAAAGTGCTTCCTGACGGATCCCCTGGAAAAAGTTGAAACGTTCCCCCTGCCCCAGTTATAGAATCTGCATAGGTTCCAGTTACTGTTACGGAACAACCTGCGTTTGATACAATAACAGAAATAGGCATTCCCTGAGAAAAGATTTTTCCGGAAAAAGCAAACAGCGATAAAACAAGTAAAAGTCGAAGTGATTTCATAGTTAATAATTTGAAACGAAAATAAGGTAGAATCACTTGTAATTTCGCAATGAAATTTCTTCAACCTATGATTTCCAAAACAACTTCATTTCACACATTCCTTTTGGCTTTCGTTGTAATGTCAGCGGTATCGTGTAAAATAACTGCCCCAACGCCTCAAATGACCGAAATAGAAATTCCTGCGGGACCTCCACAAGGCGTTTCACACATCAATATTCCGGTAAATATTTCCATTGACCCCATTTTAAAATTCGCGAATGAATCTTCCTCACCTATTATTCGAAATCCGGAATGGCCGAATTTCGCTTCTTTCGGAGCATGCGATGGTCCGCAAGCGAAGTACGATGTCTTCCGCGAAAACTTAAACGGATATGTTGTTGGAAATAAATTCGTCGTTGGAACGAAGGCGTGGTATGGCATTGAAGGAAACTATTGCACCGGTTGCGTTTGGGGAAATTGTGTTCATCCGCGAATTCCTTTTTCTTGTGGAAGTGGAAACGAAACCAAGCGAAGAGTTGAAATTGAATTTTCAACCAATCTTTCCATGAATGAAAACTATCAACTTGTCACTTCAACTTCTCTTTCGAAATTGAATCCAATAGACCCTTGTGAGTTGACATTTTTAAAAATTGATATGACCGGGGAAATTATGAAAGCGATGAAGCCCGCGCTTCTTGACGTTTGCAAATACATAGACCAAAAATGTCTACAAGTAGACTTTAAAAGCTACGCTAATGAAGCGTGGAAACAATTGAACAGTCAGATGGAAATTCCTGGATACGGCTATCTCACCTTCAACGCCACTAATTTTAAGTTAGGACCTATGTATGGCTATGGAAATATTCTTCAAGTGAACTTGGGCATTGACGCAACTCCTGTGATGAGTTTGGACAAAAATGAAAACGCCGTTGTTCCGCCGCTTCCTCTTCTGAATGTTCAAAATGAAATGACTTCAGGCTTTGTAATTCAGATGCCTATTAAATCGAGCTACGAAACTCTTTCCACCAAAGTGAATGAAATGACCGCTGGTAGCACCTTTGCAAGTGATGATCAGAAGAAAAGCATAACCGTAAAAAACCTTGTGCTTTCCGGATTGGGCAATCAAAAAATACAAGTCGAAGTTTTGTGCGACATGAAGGTTGGCTTCAAGAAATATAAAAATTGTAAATTCTTTTTAGCTCTCACCCCTAACGTAGACCCTTCAACCAATAAAATGAGCGTGAGTTCTATTGAAGTGGATAGCAAATCGAAACACGTTCTCATGAATGCTGGAGTGGATGTCTTTCAAACCAAACTCGCAGAGACCATTCAAAATGCATGTAATGTAGACCTTACCCCTATTCTCCAATCTGCAAAAATAGAGATTGAGAAACAATTGAATGGAGAATTAATGCCTGGCGTTAATTTGAAAGGTTTATTGAATAGTCTTCAGATTACGGGATTCTATCCCACACAAAAAGAGCTACAAATTACTGTAGCTCTTAATGGGAATTTACAAATTGATGTGGTGAATTATTCCACGAATTAATTTTAGCTTCTTTTCTTTTCTGAAACTTTTGCGTCAATGGTTTTCATCATGCGCCATAGAATG